>DMRT01000033.1 GCA_003455235.1 Chitinophagaceae bacterium | reverse complement strand
CCCCCGGTAAATATTGCCGAGGGTTGCGATATCAAAAACTCCGTCATCGGTCCCAACGTGGCCATCGGGGAGCATGCTTCCCTCAATCATGCCATTGTAAAGGATTCCATCATCGGGGCCTATTCCAACCTCTTCGAGATTGTACTGAGCAATTCCCTCATCGGCAGCGATGCCGAGGTAAAGGGCGTAAACCGGAGCCTGAATATCGGCGATAATACGGCCATCGACCTCAGCGGGGGCGCCAAAGCATGATCCTTCCCCGGTAAATTTTCCACAAAAAGCAGCCTGGGTGTAAAATATTTTCATTTACTTTGCGTTTCAAAGTACTTTCCGTCCCTTGTTTAATTATTTCACGATATTTGAAAAAACGATCTGGCAACATGAGAAACAGGGTTACGCAGCTTTTCGGGATTGAGCATCCCATCATCCAGGCAGGCATGATCTGGGCAAGTGGCTGGAAACTGGCCAGTGCGGTAAGCAATGCCGGGGGGCTGGGACTCATCGGAAGCGGGAGCATGTACCCCGATGTGCTGCGGGAGCACATCCGAAAATGCAAACAGGCTACTTCTAAACCATTCGGGGTGAATGTGCCCCTCTTATACCCCGATATCGACCGGCACATCCAGGTGATCATCGAAGAAAAAGTACCCATTGTTTTCACCTCGGCCGGTAATCCCGGGACATGGACATCCATTCTGCAGAAGGAAGGAATAAAAGTAGTACACGTGGTAAGCAGTACTAAGTTCGCATTGAAATCGCAGGATGCGGGCTGTGATGCCGTGGTGGCCGAAGGCTTTGAAGCCGGTGGCCACAATGGAAGAGAAGAAACCACCACCCTGGTTTTGATACCGGCTGTTTGTGCTGCGGTGAATATCCCGGTGATTGCGGCCGGTGGTATTGCCACCGGAAGACAGATGCTGGCCGCGATGGTGCTGGGTGCTGAAGGTGTACAGGTAGGTAGCCGCTTTGTGGCCAGTACGGAAGCATCTTCGCATGAGCATTTTAAAAACATGGTTATTCATTCCGCTGAAGGCGATACCCGGTTAACCCTGAAACAGCTTACGCCGGTACGCCTGCTGAAAAATAAATTCTATCAACAGGTACAGGAGGCCGAAGAAAGAGGAGCGTCCGTTGATGAACTGAAAGCATTGCTGGGCCGTGCCCGTGCCAAAAAAGGTATGTTTGAAGGTGATATGGATGAAGGTGAACTAGAAATTGGACAGGTGAGCGCCCTCGTGAAGCAAATAAAACCGGCTGCGGAGATCGTGCAGGAAATGTGGAATGAATTTGAAGCCGCTTTGAAACAACCGCTAAAATAAAGTATATTATCTTTGCGCATTATTTAAAATTTGTAATCTCAACCCCCAAAAAATGTTACCAACCCAAGGGAAAATTTATTTTGGTTTTCGAAAGGCGATTGCTGTTTTTGCTGCGGTGTTCCTTTGTGCCCTGCATACTGCCCACGCACAAAACCCGACCATTAAAGATCCCAGCAACCCGGACGTTCCCACGTTGCCTACTACGATGCCGCCGGCCCAGCTGTATGATATGCTGAAGAACAAGAACCCGGTGGAAAACCAGAAAACAGGGGCCGAGCTGAACAAATCATTGAAAGATAAGATTGAGAAAGACAGCCTGGTGAAGGAGAGCACGCCTCAATCCATGAACCCCACCGAAGATACCTATGGCATGAACTTATTCCGTTCAGGCGCTGTAGCATCGCTCACCGAATTATCAACTCCGCCGCTCGATTACCCGATCGGCGTGTATGACCAGATCATTGTTTCACTCTGGAATGGCGCGGAAGCAACACTTGATTACACCGTGGCAAGAGATGGATCTATCTTCCCTGCTAGTATTGGTAAGATATATTTGCAGGGCCTCACGTTTGAAAACGTACGTGCACTGCTTACCCAGCGCTTCAAAGCTTTTGTACCACCCTCCACCAATATTTCCGTTTCACTGGGTCAGCCACGCACCATTAATATCAATGTGGCCGGCGAAATAAAGAACCAGGGACCTGTAACTGTTTCCGCCTTCACCAATGCATTCAACGTGATCGTGCTGGCTGGCGGACCTACCGACCTCGCCAACCTGCGGGAGATCCAGATCAAACGCAACGGACGGATCATCGATGTGCTGGATGTATATAAATACCTTACCACCGGCGATTTCGGTAAACATATTTACCTCGAGAATAACGATTTCGTGATCCTTCAAACGGTGGAGAAAAAGGTAAAGGCCGAAGGCCGGTTCAAGCGACCAATGTATTACCAGCTGAAGAAGGATGAAGGCATGAAGGCCCTGCTGAAATATTCAGGCGGCCTGCACAACGATGCATTCTCCAGCGGGGTGAAAGTATACCGTACCGAGCTTGAAAAACAAACCATCAAAGATGTGAATGCAACAGCCATTCTTAATCCCACGGGAGATGCCCGGTTGAGCGGACAGGATTTTCCACTCACCGACGGAGATATTGTAAAAGTGATTGCTGTTAATCCCGGGCTGATCAATAAAGTGGATATGAAAGGCGAGGTTTCTTATCCCGGCCAGTACGAGATAAGAAAAGGAGATAAATTATTCGACCTTATCAACCGGGCCGGCGGCATCACCCGCAACACATACCTGCCAAGGGCCTATATATTCCGCGGCGGCGGCGACAGCACCAACATCAAAGCCAGCAAGGTGGAAGTGAACCTCAGCGGCATCACTACCAATGATACCGCCAGCATTTACAACGTGGAGTTGTATGCCAACGACCAGGTACTGCTTTTCAGCGCCAACCAGTTTGCCGACAGGCAGTACGTGGAAATCTTTGGTGAAGTACGCAAGGAAGGAAAGATATATAAGTATGGCGGCATGACCCTCCAGGATCTTCTTTATTTATCAGGTGGCTTAAAACAATCGGCTGAATACGGCCGTATCGAAATATCCAGTGTGGTAGATATAGATTCAGCAAAAGGAATGCAGCAACCCACCCGTACCGTTCTTAAAACGGTGAAGGTGATGCCCAACCTGGAGCTGGACAGCGTTTCCGGTAAAATCCAGTTACGTCCTTACGACCAGATCTATGTGCGCAAGAATCCCACGTTTGAGCTGCAGCAACTGGTTCAGATCAATGGACTGGTTCAATACTCTGGTCCATACCCACGGCTGAGCAAATACGAACGTCTTTCATCATACATAGAAAGAGCCGGCGGCATCCGTGAAAATGCCGACCTCAGCGGCGCCATCCTGTACCGTAAAAAAACACAATACTACCGCGACAACGTAACAAAGAAAGCCGGTTCACTCACCGATTCCATCGGCAGCATTGTGCTCGACTCGGCCCAGAAAACACTGAGCGAAGTGGCGAAGGAGCCCGTGAGCATTGACCTGTACCGGGCGCTGAAATATAAAAATTCGAAGTACGACATCATCCTGCAGGAAGGCGATGTGGTATTTATTCCCGAAGTGAATCCTTTTGTGAATGTAGAAGGAAATGTACAGGCACCCCTGAAACTTACTTTCGATAAAGAACATTCCAACGTGGGCTATTACATTGACAAAGCCGGTGGGTACGGAATACGGCCATGGAAGAAACGGGTATATGTTACCTATGCCAATGGAAGAAGTAAACGTACGTTCAATCTTTTCTTCATTCATTTCTATCCAAAAGTGCAGGAAGGATCCACCATTCATGTGCCGGTAAGGCCGCAGGGCGCCGAAGTAACCGATGCGGTTCTGCAGGTGGCATTGTCGAGCATACCCATTGCCGTGGCTGCTTTCATCGCCAAGATCATACAATAAGCCGTGTACATTTAAACCGACGAAATGAACAACATCGAACTCATAAAACAAATCCTGCAACGGCTCCGGAAATTCAGCTGGCTTATCGTAATCATTGCCCTGCTGTTTGGCGGTTTGTTTTTCTTTATGGCCAAACAGAGCATAATACAGTGGACGGCCAAATCGACCGTGTTTCCGCTGAATGCATCCAGTAACAGCAGTCCGGGCTCCACCATCAGCAACCTGCTGGGACTTACCGATGCACCCAAGTCGTTTACCGAAGACGCCTCCATCAACATTGTGGAGCTGGCCAACAGCCGCCGTACCCGGGAAGCCGTGGCCATGGAACGCATTCCTTCGATGAAGAACCGGACCATTTCCGACCTGCTTATTGAAGAGAATAACCGCCACACCGGTTTTATGCAGAATGAAAAAATTGATACCCCCCTCGACAGCCTGGCCCAGATCAACGTGGCCAGCAACCTGCTGAAGGCTTCATTTAATGCCAAGATCAACAAGAACGGAATCCTGGAACTGTATTATACCAACAGCAACCAGAAACTGGTTCGGGAAATCAGTTATGTATACATCAACAAGCTCTCTCTTTTTTATATTGAACTGAAAAAGAAAAAAGCACAGATTGATTATGAATTCTCCATCAAGAAGGCCGATTCATTACTGACTGTGCTGAATGAACTGGATAAGCGTGCCATTGCCCTGGATGAAAGCACCTTTTTCACCAATGAGGGCCTGCAGCGCTACAGCATACCCAAGGTGAACCTGGCGCAGGACAAGGCCACGGTTCAGTCGCAATACTATTATGCGGTTAATAACCGGGAATCGGCTGCTTACCGCCTGCAGAAGGAGACGCCTATTATTGAAGCGCTGGATAAACCGGAACCTCCCTACGACCCGGTTCAGAAATCAAAGATCATCTATACCCTCATCGGGTTGATACTGGGTGCTTTCCTGGCCATGCTGGGCATCAGCTGGAAGATCATCAACCAATACCTGGGTGATGAACTCAATAAAGCCAATGAAAAGGCATCCAAACCCAAATCACCCACCGCCCTGCAACCGCAAAGCGAACCCTTAAAATAAACGATATTGATATAAACTAAAAGATCCCGCCACTGGCGGGATCTTTTAGTTTGGGGAGAATTATTTTCTGAAAGCCCATTTCATCATTTCTTTCCAGCTTGGCTTTTTACCATACATCAGGATGCCGGTACGGTAAATGCGGGCAGCAAACCAGGTGGTAAAGATAAAGCCGGCTACCAGCAGCAGCATCGAAAGGCCCAATTGCCACCAGGGAACCGTGGCCGGAACGCCGAACGGAATGCGTGCCATCATTACAATAGGAGAGCTGAAGGGAATGATGCTGGTCCATACCGCCACCGAACTGCTGGGGTTTGAAATCGCCGGCGTCATCAGCGCAATAGAGAAGATCACCAGCATGGTAATGGGGAAACTGAGTGACTGGGCTTCCCGCATGTCTTCATTAATGGCACTGCCAATGGCAGCGTACAGCGAAGAATAGAAGAAGAAGCCTCCCAGGAGATAGAAGACGAAACATCCCACCACCAGCGGAATATTTACGGTGGTGAATACTTCCTGCACGGCGCCCACCATGCCGGAGAAATTACCGCCGGCACTGCCGCTGTTTTTACTTACGTTATAAATGAGGAAGATGCACACCACCCAGATGAGGAACTGGGTAAGCGCCACCATGCCAATACCCACAATCTTCCCGATCATCAGCTGGAAGGGCTTAACAGATGATACCACCACTTCGGCAATACGGCTTGTTTTTTCTTCTGTTACGCCCATCATTACCTGTGAACCGTACAGCAGCAGGATGAGGTACATCAGAAAACCGCACACATACCCGATTACCGTAGCCGTTTTTTCATTGGCATTTTTATTCTTTTCGTTATTCAGTTTAAGGTTTACTTTTTTATTCAGCACTTCTTCTTTGCTCACATCAATACCAAGGCTGTCGTTCTTGATCCGGTTCCAGATGCCGTTGATTTTGTTTTCAGCCGGGTTCAGGGCGCCGATGCCGAACGATTTTTTGGTAGTGAACAGGAGGCTGTCGGTTCCTGTGCGCCAGTTGAAATTAGCCGGTATTACCACGTAGCCGTCAAAGCCAAGTGAGTCGAAGGAAGTCATCAGCCTTTCCTGCCCGGAGGTAATCAGCTTCAGCGAATGGGAGGTATCGCCTTTTTCAAAGGCTTTAATCCGTTCTTCGGTGAACAGGCCCGAACGGTCTACCAGGGCGATCTTCAGGTCTTCCCTTGTTTTGTCGGCAATGTACCCGGTGCCGAATATCAGGCCCATGTAAAGCAAGGGAAACAGGATGGTGCCGATGATAAAGGTCCGTTTCCGAACCCGGGTTAAGAATTCTCTTTTTATTATCAGGATGATCTTATTCATGTTGTCCGGTTGTGAGGTGATTATGCGTTTAATTTTTCAAATTGACGGGCGGTGGGTGTGCCTTCCACCAGCTTAATGAAGATGTCGTTCAGCGAAGGAAGAATTTCTTTAAACGAAACCACGTTGCTTCCCCGGCCGATGAAATAATTGAGTACATCGTTTGGTTTGTGTCCTTCGTTGATGCGTACAACCAGTTCTTTATTACCGCTGTTCACCAGGTCAAAGGCGCTGCTGCTGATGCCGGCGGGCATTTCTTCCAGCTGTATGCCGAACAGGTGTTCCTTGAAATTATTTTTCACATCGTCAACAGTTCCATCCAGTATCTTCTTTCCTTTATTTACCAGCACGATGTTGCGGCAGATCTCTTCCACCTGTTCCATGCGGTGGGTGCTGAAGATGATGGTGGTGCCGTTCTGTGCCAGCCGGTAAATTTCATCTTTGATGAGGTTGGCATTTACCGGGTCCAGCCCGCTGAATGGTTCATCCAGGATAATGAGGTCGGGTTCGTGCAGTACGGTGATTACAAACTGCAGTTTCTGTCCCATGCCTTTACTGAGGTCTTCCACTTTTTTATTCCACCAGCTGTCCATCTCCAGCCGTTTAAACCAGCTCTTGATTTTTTCCATGGCTTCGTGGCGTTTCATTCCTTTCAGCTGGGCCAGGTACAGGGCCTGCTCGCCAATCTTCATTTTTTTATACAGGCCTCTTTCTTCGGGCATGTAACCGATGTACCGGGCGTCGTTTTCGGGATCAAAATTCTTTCCTTTCAGCAGGATGTTTCCTGCGTCGGGATAAAAGATACCGGTGATCATCCGGATCAACGTGGTTTTACCGGCGCCGTTGGGGCC
>DMRT01000099.1 GCA_003455235.1 Chitinophagaceae bacterium | reverse complement strand
GTTGTTCTTTTTAACAGAAAGGGCTTTATCCAGCTCGGTTGCTGTTACTTCCAGTGTTTCATTTTGTGCAAACCGGCGGCTGGTTTCTTTTACCACGGCAAAGGCTTCGGGCATCAGTTCAAGCAGGATCACTTCCAGCTGTTTGTCCTTTTCTTTTTTCAGGTCATCCACTTCTTTATAAAAGTTATCACGCCCGTTGATGTCGTCGATGGGTAATTCTTCGGCTGCCCTTTGTTTTCCGGCAATCTCATCGCTGATGGCCTGCAGGTGGGTGGCAATGCGCTGTTTGAATTCGTTTGTTTTATTCCGCAGCGCATCATGGCTGAGCGATTGGTACTGGGAGAAATACTGGTTGATCTTTTCAACCTGCGGCAATATTTTTTTTACGTCCTTTTCACTCTTGCTGCCTCCAAATAGTTTCGAAATTGCGCCGATCATAAATTCATTGTTATTGGGTATTGTATAAATACGTTGTTATCAAGACCATTGTGTTGTCAAATATGGTGCTGGAAAAAGATTTGAGCCATATTGACAGAACCGGGTGGTTTTACCCGTAAATCCCTGAACGCCTGTGGCGAACGAAGGGCGACAAAGATAGTAAATGTTTGGGGGTTGAAATGGACAGATTCGTAAAGACAAATGACCGTCCGGAACGCTTTAATCTTTTGTTAACTAACCTTTTAGCTACTTTGGGTATAAACAGCAAATCTTACGTATGAACAGGAAAACAAAACCCTTTTTTGCCGCACTGATTATTACATCAGCCATTCTTAGCGCCTGCTCCAGCAACGAGATCGGCGAAAGCCGGGACGTAAACCAGGACAAGATATACATGGACTATTCCGTACGCCATACCGAAGGCGATGCCAATGTGGACGTTTACTGTACCTTTCGCTTTGGCGGCATAAACGGAACCACACTTGTATTAAATGGAGATAGCCAGGTAGAACTGGATGGCGAAAAACTAAAGGTGGACAGCAGTGATTTCAGTGGCGCCTATTACAAAGCAAGCAGGCCGCTAAAGAGTTTTTACGGAAAGCACAGCATCAGCTTCACCAATATTGCCGGTAAAAAGTTTGTAAATGAATTCGAATATGCTCCTTTTTCCATCAGCAGCCAATCCCAAGAGGCAACAAAATCAAAAGACCTTATCCTCTCCTGCGAATCGGCTCCTTTAACCGCCGCCGATCATATTCAGGTGAACAGCTCCGGTACAGACAGCAGTTTTCATTTTACACAGGAAGGTCCGGCCTCTACCCTGCTGGTGCCGGCAAAAGAACTGATGCGGCAGAAAGGCAACAGCATTTCGGTGGAATGCAGCTTATACCGGGAAATGGGTCTGAAGCAAAGTGCACCGGAAGGCGGGGTTATCCGTATCCGCCAGGAGCTGAAACCGGTTAAAATTAAACTGGTTCCCTGAACAATCTCCTGTGCCCGTTGTTTCGTATTTTGAAAAAAACAAAATATGAAACGGTTCCTCTTTTCCCTCGGGCTCATTACTGCCGGTTTTTCCTCATTTTCTCAAACAACCGACCTGGTTAAGTTTGAAAAAGAAAGGATCCGCATTTCCAAAAACTCCATGCTGGTGCTGGGCGGATGGTCGGTAGCCAATATCGTTGGCAGCGGCATTGCCACCAATACCAGCAACCGGGAGATGCGCTACTTCCACCAGATGAATGTGATGTGGGGCGGTATCAACCTGGCCATTGCGGGATTGGGCTATTTTGGCAATGCCCGGGAAAAGATCAATAATCCTACACTGGCAGCTGTGTTAAAACACCAAAGCCGCACCGAAAAGACCTATCTCATCAATACCGGGCTGGACGTACTTTACGTGGGGGCAGGCCTGTGGATGAACAAGAGCAGTGATAACCAGAAGAACCCCGATAAATTCAAAGGCTATGGCAATTCCATTATGCTGCAGGGAGGCTTTCTGCTGCTTTATGATGCCATCAACTACGCCATCCACCGCAAACACGGAAAACTGCTGGATAAAATGGAATTGAATGGCGGGATGGGGTCGGTATCGGTTGTGTACCGGTTTTAGGCATTTGTGCAACTATCCATTTTTTCGACGAAGCAGCTCAATTTCAGTTTTTAAAGTTTTAATAAGTTCCTTATAAGCCTCTATTTCATTTTCGTGGCTTCTAATGACAATCCTACTTATATAACCACCTGTTATAGGATTATCGTCTTCCGTAAGTAATCTTTCTGGATCAAATGACTTTAATCTGTCGACAGAAATACCAAGAACAGTGGCAATGACCTGTATCTGTTCCTCTGCTATATTTTTTTGCCGGTTTTCCAGGTAACTATATTGTTCCTGCGACATTTTAAGCTTGACCGACATATAATTCTGACTGTACCCTCTTATTTCTCTTAACTTTTTTATCCTTAACCCAATTGTTAGCATAACGAGAATATCCTATTGCTAAATTATTAAACGAATTAAATAAGGTATGGGGTTTATTACTTCCCATCTTGTTTTTTTACTCATAGGTTTGATGACCATCGATGCTACGGAGCCTACTCAAGCCGGTCAACAAATTGGGTATTACTATTAAAACTTAAAAAATGACAAAAAAAAACTCCTCCTGGGAATATTGCTTTTATTCATTTCAGGAGCAAACGCAAAATCAAAACTATATTTTGACATTCTTAAAGCAAATGACTTATGCATTGATTACAGTAAAGACTTATCAGATAAGCTTCCTGCAGATCATGATTTCAGGCTATTTTATGTAAGCAATGTTGAATTTGCAAATAAGGTACTTGAATCCGGATCAGGCAGGTTATTTCAGAAATACCTGACAAAAACCATTACGCCGGAAGAATTAACTCAGTTATTAAAGAATTTAACCCTTGCTGAAAGAAGCGAGCTTGAAAATATAGGCTTGAAATTAAAAAATGCCGCTCTTCTGTTTATTGCTAAATTCCCCGTCTTACGGCAAATACCTGAAGAACAGAGAAAAACAACACTAATTAATGCTTTTAAAATCCTTAATAATGAGAAAATAATCAGCTTAAAATCGCAAAAAATCCGGAATGTTACACCCGAAGAATGTTTTTGGTGGTGGATGGCATGCAATACCGCTTGCTTTATTAGTTGCTCTGCAGTGGAAGGGACTACCTGCTATTGGGAATGTGGGGCCCTTTGTGCCGGCATGTTTGGGTTATGTTGGTTATGGTCCGAATGAAAGCAATTTTTACGCTAAATTTAGAATCATGAGAGTTTTTATTTTGTTTGGGGCACTCATAATACTATTATCCTCATTCAGCAGTTTTAAAAACCGGCAAATCAAGTATTTGCCGGTTTTTGTGAGTTTTTCAGACACTACTTCTTTTCATGCAGAAATTGCATTAGACTTGAAAGCAGTATTTTCCATACGTAAAATAAAAGTGATCAGCCGATCAGACGCTGAAGCCTATATGAAAAGTGAAGGGGAGGCAATTGCAGAAGCATATTTAAGATCTGGCGGTGACATTAAAAATTTTGACCAGTTTAAACTATACCAGAGTGCGAATGCCCGGCCTGTTGCCAATAGTCTCTCGATAAAAATCGATATCTCTCCGGAGGGAATAATTAATGATACTGTAAAATGGGTTAGTCATACTATCCCAATAGTTTTTTCCAATCCTCCAAAAGGCAAATGGCGAATTATGATTTTGAATGACAGCAACGCTAAAACTATTTTGCAAATGTCACAAAGCATTGTTGACAGTATTATTGCCAGTAAGGTTCTTGCCGTAGAATAAGTTTCGAATAACAGGCAGTTGCTGGTACCTCAAGGGGGCCGGCTACTGCCTATTTTGTTATAACAATGCCAAAATAGCCCGCCGTTCATACATTTAATTTGTCAGATTATTCCAATCTGGATTATTTTTACACGAACAAATTCGTATGTTAACATCGTTTATGAGAAAACTATACACCGTATTTTTTTTGCTTCTCGCCACAACTGTTGCACAATCGCAGGTAAAGGGAACACTCATTGATTCCGCCACCAAAAAACCAATTGAGAATGCCGTGGCCGGGCTGGTGATAAAATCAAATCCAACGGATACCATTTATTCTTTTACGGATGACAAGGGTCAGTTCCGTTTTGATGTGGTGCCTGCTTCCAATTTTTCCATTACCATCCGGCACCTGGGTTACCGGCCGGTAGCCAAATTTGTTCCGGTAAGCAAGCAGGAGAAAACAATCGAACTGGGAAACATCATCCTGGTTCAGGATGCCAAAACGCTGGCAGAAGTGGTGGTGGAAGCGCCGGCCATCGTGGTAAAAGAAGACACCATTGAATACCGGGCCGATGCATTCAAGGTAAAGGAAGGCGCTGTGGTGGAAGACCTGTTGAAAAAATTACCCGGTGTGCAGGTCGATAAAGACGGAAATGTAACCGCCCAGGGAAAAAGCGTGAGCCGGGTAAAAGTAAACGGAAAGGATTTCTTTGGCGGCGATGTAAAAACGGCCACCAAGGAACTGCCCGCCAACATTGTTGACAAGATACAGGTGATTGATGATTACGGCGACCAGGCAACGGTGAGCGGCATCAAAGACGGTGATCCCGATAAGATCCTCAACATCGAAATAAAGAAAGATAAAAACAGGGGCTTCTTCGGAAGAGTTACCGGCGGCTACGGCAGCAGCGAACGGTACCAGGCTTCCTTCAACGGCAATTATTTTCAGAACAATACACAGATATCCGTACTGGCCAACAGCAATAATACAAACACCTCCCTGTTTAATTTCAACGGCGGCGGTAATCGCGGCGCCACCAGTATGATGCGCCAGGGCATGTCGGTAATGAGTGATATGGGTGGCATGGGGCAGATGAACAATATGATGCAGAACGGCGGCGGTAGCTCCTTTGGCGGCAGCAACAGCGGTATCTCCACCACGAATTCCTTCGGTTTCAACTACCGGGATCAATGGAGCAGACGCATCAGTGTGTATGGAAGCTATTCGTACAATCACCGCAATACCAGCCAGCTTCAATATACGTCTTCGCAAAACTTTTTTGAAACAAACAGTTTCATCAATAACCAGGATGTGAACAATCTCAACAAGGGAAATTCACACCGCTTCACCTTCAACCTCGAATACCAGATCGATTCATTCAATTACCTGAAGGTGAGCCCGAGTGTGAACTACAGCGGCAGCGATGCCAACAACCGCACTGTTTTTGATTACTATGACATAAGCAATAACAACAAAACCAGTGATGGAAACAACCACAACCTCACCAACTCCCAGGCACCCAATGTGGCAGCCACCATCCTCTACAACCACCGGTTCAGGAAACGGGGGAGGAATTTCTCCACCAGCATCAACCTCGGCACTTCCGACAATAATTCTGAACAGGACATAACCAACCTCAGTTATCAATACGTACCGCCCTTCCCCGGGCCCAGGAATACCTTCCAGTTTATTGACCAGGAGAACAACAATTACAATTACGGTGTTCGCTTCACGTATTCGGAGCCGTTGAATAAATACCGCAGTCTTGATTTCAGTTATTCGCACAACCGGAGCTACAGCCGCAACAACCGTCAAACCTTTAACGTGGATTCGGCCACACAGGTAAAAACGCTGAACAGCATCCTGAGCAACGATTATGAAAATGATTTTTATAACAACCGCATCGGTATCTCGATGCGTACCACCAAAAAGAAATACAATTATACCATCGGGGTGAGTGTGCAGCCGGTGAACCTCCAGGGCAATTCAGTAACCAAAGACAGCGCTTACAAAACGATACGCCGGGCGAATGTGTTCCCGATTGCCCGCTTTGTGTATAATTTCAACCGTACCAAATCATTCAACTTCAGTTACAATGGCAATGCCACCCAGCCCAGTTTCAGCCAGCTGCAGCCCGTGGCCGACCAAAGCAACCAGCAAAGCGTGAGCATTGGTAATCCGGGTCTGAAGCCATCCATCAACCACAACCTGAACTTCTCGTACAATAATTTCAATTTCATCAGTGGTAAAGTGCTCTTCACCAATTTCACCTTCAGCACCATCCGCAACCAGATTGTGAACAACACGATCAACAATGGCGGAACCGGCCGGCAACTCACGATCCCGGAGAATGTGAATGGCTATTACAACCTTCTTGGTTTTTATGTGTACTCAAGACCATACAAAAACCGCAAGTATGTATTATCGCTGCGGGGCACTGCCAACTACAACCACAACATCAACCTGATCGACAGCATCCGCAACATTGGCAACAACTGGGTGGTAAGCCAGGGCTTTACCTTTGAATACAATTACAAAGAGATCCTCGAATTCGGCGCCGGAGTGAATTACAGTTTGAATGATGTGAAGTACAACAACAAATCGGGTAAAACGCTTTCCACCCTGCAGAACTCTTCCAGCAATGCCTGGACCTTCAGCAGCAATATCAACCTCAACATCACCAAAACCCTGGTGCTGAAATATGATTTTGATTATACCATCAACTCCGGGTTGGCCAGCAACGTAAGCCGTAACCAGGCCATTATGAATGCCTCCATAGAAAAGCAGCTCTTTAAGAAGAAAAACGGCATCATCCGCCTGGAAGCCTTTGACCTGTTTAAGCAAAACAGCAATATCAGCCGGAGTGTAACGGCCAACAGCATTGTAGACAGCCGCACCAACCGGCTTACCCGTTATTTCATCCTCACCTTCACCTACCGCCTGCAACGCTTTGCCGGTCAATCGATTCAAACCCGGGGTGTTGATTTCCGGAGAATGAGCCCCCCGTCGGGTCCTCCCGGCCAGTTTTAGGTGGCGAAAACCTGAATAAATATAATTTTCAGAAGGGGTTTTACACCCCTTTTTTATTACCTTTGCCGCCGTCAAATTAACCAGAAGAATTAACTATGAGTGGTGCATTAAAAGAGGTTCGTAACCGGATAAAAAGCGTTCAAAGTACTCAACAGATCACCAAGGCCATGAAAATGGTGAGTGCGGCCAAGCTCCGCCGTGCCCAGGATGCCATTACCCAGATGAGGCCTTATGCCAAAAAACTGCAGGAAATGCTCAGCAATATCGTCAGCAACAGCGACGGCGATGTAAGCATGGCACTGGCCGCCCAGCGCCCGGTGGAAAAAGTGATGATCATCGTGGTTACCAGCGACCGTGGCCTTTGCGGTGGCTACAACAGTAACCTGATCAAACTGGCCAAACAGATCATAAAAGACAAATATTCTGCTCAATATGCCAAGGGTAATGTATCCATTCTGCCAATCGGCAAGAAAGGATACGAAAACTTTACCAAAACAGGCTATAACGTCATCAGCAACTATTGGGATATCCTGGGCGGACTCACTTTTGAAAAAGTTCAGGCTGCCGCCAAACACGCCATGGATGCTTTTGCCAATAAAGAAGTGGATGCGGTGGAACTGGTGTACAGCGAATTTAAAAATGCCGCCACCCAGCGTTTTGTAGCCGAACAGTTTCTGCCCGTACAAAAGGTAGAAAAAACCGAAGGACAAAAGAATGCCGATTTCATTTTTGAACCCGGTAAAGACGTGCTGATTGCCGAGCTGATGCCGAAGATCCTGAACACCCAGTTGTTCAAAGCAACCCTTGATGGAAATGCCAGCGAACACGGAGCCAGGATGACAGCCATGGACAAGGCAAGCGACAATGCCAACGAGTTGCTGAAATCGCTTAAGATAAGCTACAACCGTGCACGGCAGGCGGCCATCACTACAGAATTGACCGAAATCGTAAGCGGCGCCGCAGCATTACAAGGATAATCGGTTTGATGATGTGCTGATTTGGAGATTTGCCATGCAAATACTCTTCTCCAAACCGGCAAATTACCAAATCAACAAATCACCAAATCAATATGGAACTTTCAGAAATAATTCCGCACATTGAAGCATTGATTTTTGCCAGTGATAAACCACTGACCAATGCCGAGCTGCTTGAACTGGTGAACAGCGCCCTTGCCTTTATCGAAGACAGGGCCACGCCCGAACAGGTGGATGCGGCCATTGAAGGGATCGTGGAGAAATACAATGCCGAATTTTATGCTTTTGAAGTAAGACAGATCGGCGGCGGCTGGCAGTTCCTCACCAAAAAAGAATACCACAAAACCGTGGCACAGCTCAACGGCGATAAGTTCCTGAAACGCCTTTCCGTAGCTGCACTGGAAACACTGGCCATCATCGCCTACAAGCAACCCATCACCAAAAGCGAAATCGAATCCATCCGCGGCGTGAACTGTGATTATGCCGTTCAGAAACTGCTGGAAAAGGACCTGGTGGTGATCTCCGGAAGAAATGAAGAAGCCGTGGGCAAACCCCTTATCTATGCCACGTCCAAATCTTTCATGGATTATTTCGGCATCAACAGCTCAGAAGATCTTCCGAAAATTTCTGAAGTGCTGATGGAAGAACTGGTGCAGGCCACCAATGTAAAAGAAGCGGAAGAAAATGCAGGTATGATATCCGCCGAAGAAAGCGAAACCGTATTGGCTGTTACCGAAACCGGGGAGATTGTGGAAGAACCCACCCCCGACAATAACAACGATCAGGCAGAAGGATAAATTCCTTTCCTAACAATATCTTAAAAGGCGTGAAATGGTTCACGCCTTTATTTTTTCATCTAACTTTAATACATGATACCGTTTTCAAGCATAACAGGTAAACCGGCAACCCTGCTCTTTGCAGGATTATTCTGTATTGCCTGCAGTTCCACCAAACAGCATACAACCGTTACCACAGACATGAAAGAACCAGTACCTGTTGCCCAAACCGAATTCGACAAGCAGGGGCATCGCGGCTGCCGCGGACTGATGCCGGAGAATACCATTCCCGCCATGATCAATGCCATTGGCCTGGGCGTTACCACGCTGGAGATGGACGTGTGCATCAGCAAAGACAAAAAGGTGTTTCTTTCGCATGAACCTTTTTTTAACAGCGAGATCACCACCAAACCAGATGGCAGTTTCATCAGCTCCAAAGAAGAGAAGAATTACAATATGTATCAGATGGATTACAGTTCCATCA
Organism: Chitinophagaceae bacterium; assembly: GCA_003455235.1. Lineage (GTDB taxonomy): Bacteria > Bacteroidota > Bacteroidia > Chitinophagales > Chitinophagaceae > Ferruginibacter. The sequence continues at coordinate 20,620 of DMRT01000099.1, read as the reverse complement.
GAACCTATGATGTAGGCATGAAACCCCATCCCCGGTTTCCCCGGCAACAAAAAATGAAAGCGGTGAAACCTTTGCTCGCCGACCTGTTTGATGCGGTACGGGAAGACATGATGACCCGGAGGAGGCCCTTCCCTTATTACAACATTGAAACCAAAACAATGCCGGCTACCGATAACATCTACCACCCGGCCCCGGCTGAGTTTGTGGAACTGCTGATGGCTGTAATAAAGGAAAAACAAATGGAAGAGTATGTCACCATCCAGTCCTTCGATTTCCGCACGCTGCAATACCTGCACCAGAAATACCCAAACATAAAAACCGCCATGCTGATCGAGGATTTTGATACCCGTACGCCGGAACAGCAATTGAAAGCACTGGGCTTCTCCCCTGCCATTTACAGCCCGGCTTATAAACTGGTAACGAAGGACCTGATTGCAAAATGCCATGCACAAAACATCAAGGTCATTCCCTGGACCATCAATACCAAAGAAGAGATCGAAAAATACAGGCAGATGGGCGTGGATGGAATCATTACAGATTATCCCGACCTGTTCAACTGATCAGCTCTTTATTCCCAGCCAATCTCCGGCATTTTTATACAATAGTTTTTCAGTGAGTTGATTTCCAAAATTCATTTCGGAGATTAGCTTACCGGGATGGTGTTCGCCCAGTGGAAAGGGATAATCACTCCCAAGACAAATCTTGTCTTCTCCCATTACATCCAGTATATACCGCATGGCTTTTTCGTCATGCACCAGGCTGTCGATCCAGAACTTCCCGATATATTCCCTCGGGTTGATGGCATTATCAATGGCTACCAGGTCGGGCCGGACATTAAACCCGTGTTCAATCCGCCCGATCGTTAAAGGAAAGGAGCCGCCGCCATGAGCAAAGGCAACTCTTAGTTTCGGAAATTTCTGAAAAACGCCGCCAAAGATCAATGAACAGATGGCACGGGATGTTTCGCCCGGCATACCTACCAGCCAGGGCAGCCAGTATTTCTGCATCTGCTGCTCGCCCATCATTTCCCAGGGATGTACAAACAGGGCGCAGCCCAGTTTTTCAGCCACTTCGTAAAAAGGAAAGAATTTTGAGTCACTCAGGTTTTCGCCGTTGATATTGCTGCCGATTTCCAGCCCGGGCATTTTCAGCTCTGTCACACAGCGTTCCATTTCTTTAATGGCTAAATCAATATCCTGCAATGGAACCGTTCCGATGCCAATAAACCGCTTCGGGTTTTTATCAACGGTATCAGCAATATGATCATTGAAAAAACGGGAGGTTTCCAGGCCATCAGCAGCCTTCGCCCAGTAATTGAATAAGACCGGAATGGTGGAGAGTACCTGTACGGTAACTTCCGTATCATCCATTTCCTTGATCCGGGTGCCGGCGTCGAAACAATTGGCTTCCACTTCCCGGAAAAGTTTGTCGCCCTTCATCATACAGGCCTTGCAGTTCCTGTGTTCCAGGTGTATAAAATCACCATACCCGAACTTTTGCACCCAGTTGGGCATTGTGCCGGGCATGATGTGTGTGTGGATGTCTATTTTCAAGTTTAGGTGTTTAGAAAGTTTAGAAAGTTTGGTTTGAAGTACTAAACTTTCTAAACCACTAAACTTCCTAAACTCATAAATTATCCTTTCTTTACCGGCGGTGCCATCACGCTTCCGCATTTGCTGCAGGTGCGTTTCTGTTCATCATTATAAAAACCTTCCATCACGGGTGGCAGCTGCTTTACAATATCGGTAATCACTTTATATTCTTCGTATAGTTTATTGCCACAGTTTTCGCAGTACCATAAGAATCCGTCTTCTTCGGTCTCTCTTACTTTCTCAATCACCAGTCCTACCGTATTCGGTCCACGCTGCGGCGAATGCGGGGTTTTGGGTGGCAGCAGGAACATATCTCCTTCATTGATGGGAATATCCTTTTTCACGCCATCATCAATAATCTTCAATACAATATTTCCTTCCACCTGGTAATACAGTTCCTCACTTTCATTGTAGTGATAATCTTTGCGGGAATTGGGTCCGCCTACCACCATCACGATGAAATTTTCGGCGTCTTTATATACACACTGGTTGCCTACCGGGGGCTTCAGCATGTCGCGGTGTTCATCGATCCATTTCTTTAAGTTGAAGGGAGCTGTTACGGCCATAGCAAGAATTTTAGAGTCGTAAGATAAATATTTTTCGGGAGGAAGAGTGGGGTACCCGATACGGGTCACTGGATACAAGCCACCCGCAGATCCGGTATCAAATAACAGGCATCCGGTATCCAGTTTCCAGCATCGGCTTTTCGGCCTTTTCTTTACCTTTAGCCCATGCAACTGGATATTCCCTATCACCTGGAGAATTTCATCGGCGGAAACTTTATTGGTCCCCTGAGCGGCAATTTCATCGACAATATAAACCCGGCTACCGGGGCGGTGTACGGACAGGTACCCGACAGCAATGCCAAAGACGTTGAGGCGGCGGTGAAAGCGGCTAAAAAAGCCTTCCCGGCCTGGAGTGTGATGCCGGTTGAAAAAAGATTTACCATTTTAAACAAGATCGCTTCGCTCATCGACGATAACCTGGATACCCTGGCATTGGCCGAAACCAACGACAACGGTAAACCACTTTGGCTTAGTAAACTGATCGATATACCCAGAGCATCTTCCAATTTCCGGTTCTTTGCCACGGGCATCATGCATTTTTCCACCGACAGTCATTCCATGGAAGACAAAGCCATCAATTATACGCTGCGTCAGCCCATTGGTATTGCAGGTTGTATCTCACCCTGGAACCTGCCCCTTTACCTTTTTACCTGGAAGATTGCACCGGCACTGGCCGCCGGTAACTGCGTGATCGCAAAGCCCTCGGAAGTAACACCCGTTACAGCTTTTTTACTGGGTAAGATCTGCAAGGAAGCCGGGCTGCCGGATGGTGTGCTGAATATCATTCATGGCGTGGGGCCGCATTGCGGCGAAGCCATCGTGAAGCATCCGGAAATAAAAGCCATCTCCTTCACCGGTAGTACAAGGGCCGGCGAACACATTGCTTCTGTTGCGGCACCCATGTTCAAAAAGCTATCATTGGAACTGGGAGGGAAAAACCCCAATATCATCTTTGCCGATTGCGACTGGGATAAGATGATGGATACCACCATACGTTCTTCCTTCAGCAACCAGGGACAAATATGTTTGTGCGGAAGCAGAATTCTGATCGAAGAATCGATCTATGAAAAATTCAAGACTGAATTTGTAAAGCGTGTTAAGCAATTAACAGTGGGCGATCCGCTGGAAGATAACAAACAGGGCGCCATTGTAAGCAAAATGCATTTTGACAAAGTGATGAATTGCATCATCCTGGCCAAAGTGGAAGGTGGAAAGATATTATGCGGCGGCAGTGCCACCCGGCCCGAAGGAAGATGTGCAGAAGGATATTTCATCAAGCCAACGGTGATCGAAGGCCTGGGACCTGATTGTAAAACCAACCAGGAAGAGATTTTTGGCCCGGTGGTTACCTTGCAGTCTTTTAAAACGACGGAAGAAGCCCTGCAACTGGCCAATGCCACTCAATACGGACTGGCGGCTACTATCTGGACGCAGGATATCAGCAAGGCAAACCAGGTGGCTGCAAAAGTTCAGAGTGGCATCATCTGGGTGAACTGCTGGCTGGTACGTGACCTGCGCACCCCTTTCGGTGGTATGAAAGACAGCGGCGTGGGTAGAGAAGGCGGATGGGAAGCCCTGCGATTCTTTACAGAACCCAAGAATGTTTGTATTCAATTTTAATTATGTCTACAATAAATACAGATAAGGCGGCAAAACCTTTAGGGGCTTATCCACATGCAAGAAAGGTGGGCAACCTGTTATTCCTTTCCGGCATCGGCAGCCGGAGTGCAAAAGACAATTCCATCCCCGGCCTGGAACAGGATAAAGACGGCAATATCATAAAATATGACATAGAGGCCGAATGCCATCAATGCTTTGCCAATGTAAAAGCGGTGCTGGAAGCCAGTGGAAGCAGCTGGGATAAGATTGTAGATGTAACCGTTTTCCTCACCAACATGAAAAAGGACTTTCTCGTTTATAATAAAGTGTATGCAGAATATTTTACTTCTGTACAGGCTTGCCGAACAACGGTTGAAGTAAAAAGTTTGCCAACACCAATAGCGATAGAATTAAAAGTAATCGCCACGGTTGAATGAATTTGCCGGGGAACTAAAGCCGGTGAATAATAAAAAATCAATGGCCGAGGCCAGAAGGCCGTGGCAATGCAAATAATAATTAAGGGCTTTAGCCCGGAAAATGTATATGAGATTTGAAAACACACTGGATTTTGCCCGCCGGCTCGACGCAGATGATACGCTTAAAGATTTCCGGTCTAAATTTTATTTTCCTATCATCCATGGCAAAGAAGCCATCTACTTCACCGGTAACTCACTGGGCCTGCAACCCAAAACCACGCAGGATTATGTGTTGAATGAACTGGAAGACTGGGCCAGTTTTGGCGTGGAGGGACATTTTCATGCCAGGCAGCCCTGGCTGAGTTATCACGAATTGTTTCCCAACCTGCTGACCAAAATAGTAGGAGGTTTACCGGAAGAGATTGTGGTAATGAACCAGCTGACAGTGAATCTTCATTTGCTGATGGCCACTTTCTACCAGCCAACCAAACAACGTTACAAGATCATCTGTGAGGCAAAGGCATTCCCTTCTGATCAATACGCGTTTGAATCACAGGCAAGGTTCCATGGATTCAACCCGGATGAAACGGTGATTGAAGTAGGACCAAGAACAGGCGAACACATTATACGCACAGCAGATATCCTTTCTGCCATAAAACAACACGCCCATGAACTGGCGCTGGTCATCTTCAGCGGCGTGAATTATTATAACGGCCAGGTGTTTGATATGAAAAACATCTGCAAAGCGGCGCATGAAGCCGGGGCTTACTGCGGTTTCGACCTGGCGCATGCAACCGGCAATATCGAGCTGCATCTTCACGACTGGGATGTTGACTTCGCCTGCTGGTGCAGTTATAAATACCTGAACAGCGGTCCGGGTGGTGTGGCAGGAGCCTTCATTCACCAAAAACACATCGGCAATAAAGACCTGAAAAGACTTGCCGGCTGGTGGGGCTATGAAAAAGCCACCCGTTTCCAGATGGAGAAGGGTTTCAAGCCCATTGCCACCGCAGAAGGCTGGCAGCTGAGCAATGCACCGGTATTGAGCATGGCGGCACACAAAGCATCGCTGGATATTTTTGAAGACGCCGGGATGAAAAACCTGGTTGTGAAAGGACAGATGCTGAGCGACTATTTATTTTTTATCATAGAAGAGCTGAATAGAACATCAAAGGAAAAATTCATTGAAGTGATCACTCCACAAGATGCCAAAGGATGCCAGCTGTCAATGCTGATGCTGAAAAAGGGAAAAGAAGTGTTTGAGGCATTGAAACAAAACGGAGTGATTGCCGACTGGAGGGAGCCCATTGTGATACGGGTGGCGCCTGTTCCCTTGTATAATTCATTTGAAGACATCTATCACTTTGGCAGGATCATCACCCAAGTTATTAACCAATGACAGCTAAAATTCTCTGGATAACCGGATCCTCGGTGTACATCATTCTGGCAGGCCTCCATTTGCTGTATACCTTTTTTACAAACAAATTTCTTGCAAGAGATAAAGCCACGGTGGAAGCAATGAAGCAAACACATCCCGTGCTTACCAATAAAACCACTATGTGGAAGGCCTGGATCGGCTTTAATGGAAGCCATAGTGCAGGCGGTATTTTTTTAGGAGCGATCAACCTGCTGCTGGCCCTGTTTTATTTCCCCTTTTTAGCAGGCGCCCCCTCCCTGGTCTTACTCACTGCTTTAACGAGCCTGTTCTATCTTTTCCTGGCGATCAGGTATTGGTTTAAAGTACCTTTGGCAGGCATTGCAATTGCCACCCTTTGTTATATTATTGCATCTCTTATAATATTCTTGTAGATGAAAAAAAATGTTACCATTATCGGTGCCGGGCTTGTGGGCTCATTGCTTTCTATCTATTTATGCAAAAGAGGTTATAAAGTGAATGTATTTGAACGCCGGGGCGACATGCGCAAGGAAGATATGGTGGCCGGACGTTCCATCAACCTGGCCCTGAGCGACCGTGGCATCAAAGCGCTGGAAGAAGTCGGTTTGATGGATGATATCCGGAAGATCTGTATCCCCATGCATGGAAGATATCTTCACCATGCTGATGGAACAACCGCTTTTCAGCCTTATGGCAAAGAAGGACAGTTCATCAATTCTGTTTCCAGAGGAGAACTGAACTGCAAACTGATGGACCTGGCAGAGCAACACGGAGCAGCGATTGCCTTTAATCAAAAATGCAACAGCATCAACTGGAAAGAAAACAGCATCGAGTTTGAAGACTGCACCAGCCTAAAAACCCAAACCTCAAACTTCAGCCTCTGTTTCGGCAGCGATGGCGCTTATTCCGCCGCACGGCTTACCCACCACCTCCAGCACGACCGGTTTCAATACCACCAATATTATATCGACTTTGGTTATAAGGAACTGAATATTCCTGCCGGCGCCCATGGTGAATTCTTAATGGAAAAGAATGCCCTGCATATCTGGCCCCGTGGAAATTACATGCTGATCGCTTTACCGAATATGGACGGCAGCTTCACCTGCACACTCTTCTTTCCTTTTGAGGGCAACCCTTCCTTTGACAGCCTGGATACAAAGGAAAAAGTAAAGGCATTTTTTGAAAAAACATTCACCGATGCAGAGAAACTGATGCCAACGCTGCAGGAAGATTTTTTTAAAAACCCTACCTCTTCCCTCGTTACCGTTAAATGCTTTCCCTGGATAAGGAAAGATACGTTTGCCCTTATCGGTGACGCAGCGCATGCCATTGTACCTTTCTTCGGACAGGGAATGAACTGCGGTTTTGAAGATTGCTCCGTGCTGAATAGTTTAATGGATAAACACAAGGAAGACTGGTCAGCCATCCTGCCCGAATATCAATCGTTGCGTAAACCGGATGCCGATGCGATCGCTGACCTGGCCCTGAATAATTTTGTGGAGATGAGGGATAAAGTGGCCGACCCGAAATTTTTGTTACAGAAAAAAATAGAAGCGGCATTCAGTAAAAAACACCCGGACAAATGGATACCGGCATATTCGCAGGTTACCTTCAGTCCGCATATACGTTATAGCAATGCCCTGGTGAATGGAAGAAGGCAGGAAGCAATCATGCAGGAGATTATGTCTATCCCAGCCATTGAAACAAAATGGGAAAGCGAAGAGATCGAGAAAAAGATCCTTGAAAAATTAAACGTATAGCATGTATAAATTCGATTTCTACACAGAAAAAGATCAGCAAATGGTGATCGACTTTATGAAAGAAAACGCCTTTGCCCTGATCACCGGAACCGGCAGCGAATACCCGGTTGCAACCCAGGTTCCGCTGGGCATTGAAATAAAAGACGGGAAGATCACCCTGCGTGGACATATCATGCGAAAGACCGATCATCACCTTGCCTTTGAAAAAAACAATAACGTAATGGTGATCTTTACCGGTGCCCATTGCTTTGTAAGTGCGAGCTGGTATACCAATCCAAATATTGGTTCTACCTGGAATTACATGACGGTACAGGCAAAAGGCAAGATCCGCTTCATGGATGAACTGGGAACCCGGAATGCTGTTAAAGAAGTTTCCGACAAATACCAGGGCACGCATAAGCCCGGGGCTTATGATGAACTGCCCAAAGAATACATCGATCAGATGGTAAAAGGCATTGTTGGCTTTACCATTGAAGTGGAAAGCATGGAAAATACTTTCAAGCTCAGCCAGAACAGGGATCCGGACTCTCAACGGAATATTATTGAGGAGCTGATGAAACGAGGTGATGAGAACTCCCGTAAAATCGCCAAAGAAATGATCAAACGCCTTGATTGATAACAGCCATATCTTTGCCGCATGACAAGGAAACAACTGATAGAACAGATACAGGTAAAAAAGTCATACCTCTGCGTTGGCCTCGATACTGATATCACAAAAATTCCGAAACACCTTCAATCGCACCCCGACCCTGTTTTTGAATTCAATAAACAGATTATTGACGCCACGCAGGACCTTTGTGTGGCCTATAAAATAAACACTGCTTTTTATGAAGCGATGGGATTAAAAGGCTGGGCAGCGATGGAGAAAACCGTGAATTATATCCCCAAAGACCAGTTCATCATTGCCGATGCAAAGCGAGGAGATATCGGCAATACTTCCACCCAATACGCCAACGCTTTTTTTGTGAACATGGATTTTGATGCGGTTACCGTGGCGCCGTACATGGGTGAAGACAGTGTGAAACCTTTTTTGGAGTTTGAAAATAAGTGGGCAATTGTTTTAGGTCTGACCAGCAACCCCGGAAGCAGGGATTTTGAACAATTAAGTGTTGTTGGTAGGGAGACGAACAACAGCGGTGAATACCTGTACGAATCTGTTTTGCGAAAAGTCAGCAGCTGGGGCAACCCGGACAACCTGATGTTTGTAGTGGGCGCCACGAAAGCGAGCGACCTGGAAAGCATCCGTAAGATCATCCCCGGCCATTTCCTCTTGGTTCCCGGTGTGGGTTTCCAGGGAGGAAGCCTGGAAGAAGTGAGCAGGTATGGGATGATCAAAGACGGATCAGCTGCCCCGTCGTGCGGACTCCTGGTAAACGTCAGCCGGGCCATTATTTACGCCAGCGAAAAAGAGGACTTTGCTTCCGAGGCAAGAACCATTGCACAGCAATACCAGGCCGAAATGGCCGGTTATCTTAAATAGTCAACCGAGTTTTATGCAACGCAGGAAATTTATCCAGAACCTCTCTCTCGTTTCTGCGGCCACCGCCGTTCCTTCCATTTTGCATGCTGAAACAGCAAAGAAGAAAAAAAACTTTTCCATTGCTTTCATCAGCGATATTCACATCAAAAAACTGGACACGGCTGAAGCAGGAATGGCAAAAGCCCTGCAAACCATTAACCGGATGGAGAAACAGCCCGACTTCATCATCAACGGTGGCGACAGCATCATGGATGCACTGGCCGCTACCAAAGAGAAAACGCAGACCCAGTGGGACCTGTTCAATAAAATCATGCAGGCAGAAAATAAACTGCCGTTGAAATACTGCCTCGGCAACCACGACATCTGGGGCTGGCAGTTAAAGGAAGATGTAAAAGCGGATCCCCTGTACGGTAAAGCCTGGTGGCTTCAGCAAACCGGTTACGCCAGCACTTATTATTCCTTTGATCACCGGAACTGGCATTTCATTGTACTCGACAGTGTGCAGGAAAACAACGGTGGCTACATTGCCCTGCTCGATAATGAACAATTTGCCTGGCTTGAAACGGATTTGGAAAACAACAAAGAAAAATTCATCTGCATCATTTCACACATCCCCATCATTTCTTTCTGCAGCGCCATGTTTGCAAAAGACATGATGCCCAACGGCGACTGGAAACTTTCCAGGGCCCTGCTTCATACCGATGCCAAAAAGATAAAAGACCTGTTTAAAAAATACCCAGGCGTCAAATGCTGCCTCAGCGGCCACATACACCTGCAGGATGAAGTAACCTATCTTGGGATCAGCTATTTCTGCAACGGTGCTGTAAGCGGCAACTGGTGGGGCGGTCCCTTCCAGGATTTTGCGCCGGCCTACGCCCTCTTCGATTTTTACAATGATGGAACCGTGGAAAGAACAATGGTGGAGTACTGATTCTTACCCATTTCTGCTGAGCTTTCCGGCTGCTGTTATTTCTTTTATGATGGCAGCTACTTCTTCCGGGCGGCTTGTTCCTACCAGCAACAAACGGCCATCAGTAAACCGTAATTGCAGGCCTGTTTTAGAAGAAGCGGATGTATTAATGGCGTTCCCGGTTTGAAGTGACCCCGTGCGTATTCCCCAGCCGCCGTATTCATGAAAGGAATTGTACTCTCTCATATATGCATCACTTAGTACATTCCACCCGATGAACCGCTCCCGCCGGTGAAACGGGTAAAACCGGTAATAGATTCCCTCGTCGGCGATCCTTGTTTTCAGTTTGATGCTGATGAGCAGCAGAAAGAGAACAAAAAGAAACAGCTCTACCACTATTAATATATAGTCTGGCGCCGGTTTGTTTCCAAAGGGTTTGCCCAGGATGATCTGCTGAATAATGGCGTAAAGAAAAAGAATATTCATCAGCAGCACAGCACCCCAGGCCCACCAGGTTCTGAATCGTTGTGTTTCGGAAAAGCTGATGCGGTTCATGATAACTGTGTTGAGATGCCTTTATACAATTTTGCGGCCCATTTGGCATATTCTTTACCCGAAGGATGGAGGCCATCGGCAACGAGGAACTCGGCATCATGTCCGTCTACCCGTTGCGAAGATGTGATATTGATATAGTGAGCCTGGAATTGTTTGGCCGCTGTTTCGCAAACCTGGTTGAAAGCATCTATTTCTGCAGCTACCTGGTTACGGTTTCGCCCTTCTGCAAAAGGAGTAACACCCCAATCGGGAATGCTGAGCACAAATACCCGGCCGGGCTGATTGCCGGCAAACTGAATGGCACGTTGCAACAGGTGCTCAAACTCCACTTTAAATTCAGCAGCTGATCTTCCCCGGTATTGATTATTCACTCCCACCAGCAGGGAAACCACATCATAGGCAGTCAGAAAAGAAGTTCCTTCAATGGCATTGCTGAGTTCATCGGTGGTCCAGCCTGTTTTGGCAATGATCTCGGCAGCATAAAATGCATGGCCGGCTTTCCGCAGCAATTGAACGGTTTGATTGGGGAATGCTTCCGCAAAAGGAGCCTGTTCGCCAATGGTATAGCTGTCGCCCAATGCCAGGTAAGAGTATGTTGTCATCGCTTGCTTTATTTACAAATGTAAGTTAAAGAGTCTTCCACCCGTTCCAAATTGTTAAGAAATTCTTACAAATTGTAAGAATATTTTGTCATAATGTAAAATATGCTTTACTTTTGTGGTAAATAAATAAGTCATGAAAACAAACATTTTATTACCGAACAGGTACAAAACACTTGGCTGGTTTATATTGATACCGGCCTCCATCGCAGGTCTGGTCCTGTGTTTCAACGGATTTGATTCACACTGGATACAGGCAAAAGTATTTGCCATTGCCAGCGATGAATTCCTGGGGAAAAGCAGTCAATTCAGCCTGATCAGCACCGATATCACCAATACCCTGACAGGTGCTTTATTCATCATCGGCGGAATGCTGGTAGGGTTTTCCAAAGAAAAAAACGAAGATGAGTACATTTCCGGACTGAGGCTTTCCTCCCTCTTATGGGCAGTTTGCGTGAGTTATCTGCTGCTGCTGGTTGCTTTTCTTTTTGTGTACGGCACTCCATTTCTGCAGGTGATGGTGTACAACATGTTCACTGTACTGATCATTTTTATCGTGCGGTTCAATTACATCCTTTACAGAAACGCTAAAACCGCCCCCGATGAAAAATAATATCAAAGTGGAAAGGGCCATTAAGGGCCTCACCCAGGAAGACCTGGCCAATAAAGTGGCCGTAAGCAGGCAAACGATCAATGCAATGGAAGCGAACAAGTACGTTCCGTCTACGGTGCTTGCACTGAAGATTGCAAAAGTTTTCGGCAAACCGGTGGAAGAGATTTTTATCCTGGAAAAAACAGATTAAGTATTGCCGGACTGCAGTGCCAGCTGTTTAATCCACTTCCGGCAGATGAGCAACGGAATGATACCAAGCAAACCAAAACAGCAGTCGATCATAATATGAAAGACCGGTATCTGCCGTACAGGCCCTGCAATCATTGCCAGCGGAATAACCGCAATGCAGAGGAGTATCTGCCAATCAATGATCCAGGCATTTTTCACCGGGTCTTTATACGGACCAATGAATGACAACGCAATCACGATATGGGCAAATGCCAGCCAGTCGTATCCATAGGCCAGGAAGGGATATTTTGAATTGGTAGCAGTCAGCGCTTCGTAGCATGTCTGCAGCCAGTTGCCTAGCCGGTCGGGAAACATTTCTTTGTATTGCATCAGCCAGCGCAGTTCGGTTTCGGCAGGCATGGCCGTGATACCGCTCAGCATAAGTGCAATCATAAAAAACGATATAAGCAGCCGGATCCGGGTAATCAGTTTCATATAAGAGGGTGTGATTAAAAATACAAAAGGTCTGTGATTAATCACAAACCTTTTGCTGTTCCAGGCTATACTGTTTAATTTACCAAAAAAACTATGTACGGGATTTATCCTTTGTTTTATTTTTCTCCTTGCCCTTCATGTCTTCCTCCGAAGCTTCCCCTACAATGATCTTCCCGAAGCTGCTTTTCACTTTTACAGGAATGCTGCCGCTGCCGTTTTTACCATTGTACTGGAAATCGAATTTGGGGTTGTACCTGTTATCGTCTTTTTCATCAGCATCACTGTCGAATTTAACATTGGTTGTATTTTTAAAGGATCCGAAACTGGTGGATATATTATACGATGCCTGGAGGTCGCCCAGCGGCTTTAGGTTCACCGTGGAATACGATGTCTTCAGGTCAAGGCTGTTCAGGTTATTATCCAGGCTAAGCCGTACGTTGCTGCAGAACTCAAGGTTCAGTTTTACCGAGCCGGATAATTTGGCAATCGTTGCTTTGGAGAACTTGATATTAACCGGTGCACTGGTAATATTGGCCAGGTTTGCCTTACCAAATTCAACATTGATCCCCTTTATGTTTGTAAGGTTTCCGGTGGTAAGAGAACTAAACTTGCTGGTAAGATCAACCTCACCGCGGAAGTCGGGTACTTTGGTGGAGCCAAACTCATTCCTGATGCTGAGCGGGTTTCCGGCCGGCATACTGATCGTGTGGTTAATCTCCATGGAGCTTTTATCATCTTTGTTATCCCTTTTGGACTCATTCATGTCTTTCATATCGGTCTTAAAGGAGATGTCCTTACCACTGCGTGAATCCGATACCGATATGCGGTCGATGATTTTTTGCGCCAGCGCTTCTGTATTGGCTGTCACTTCCACATTCACATCCACTTTTATCTCGTTACGGTCCCAGGTGGTAACTTCCACCGAACCAAAGGAGTTCTGGATATTCAGTTTGTCGGATGAAGAAACATTGTATGACTTGTTTACCGCTTTTGTTTTTACAAACTCATACTTTTTCTTGTTTTTATTCCTGTTTTCGTTTTCGTTGTCCTGGGCAAACACGCTTGATTGAAGTAGTACAATCAGCGGCAGCAGGATCTTAAATGCTCTGCTCATTTTTTTCATGGCTATTCTTTTTTTCTTTGATTTGATGAATGATGTTTAATTGCTGGTTCAGAACACTGATCTGCAGCTGCAGGTTCTGGATCAGGGCTTCCAGGAGCAGCTCCTTGCTGGGTGCTTCATGAAGCTGGCTCTTAAGCGCATTATATGAACTGTCCAATTGGTTTAAGTCGTTGGTGAACTGGTTGTACAGTTCGGGTTGTTCGGCAGCCAGTTTTTTCAGCTCTTCCTGTTTCATATCGATCATCTTCACGAACTGAACCATCTGCGGGGTAAAGTCCACTTCCTCGCCCCCACCGGCGGTGCCTGGTATGGCCGGGCCGGAGGATACCGTATCGGCCGGCGTTTTGTTATTATCCAGTACAAAATACACACTGGCAGAAAGGATCAGTACGGCGGCCGCCGCCATCGTCCATTTATAAAGCGGGCGGATGATGGATTTTTTTCTTTTTTCCGGGGAAAAGGATGCCTGGATGTTTTCCCAGGTTTTTATCGACGGCACTTTGTCATCAAAGGCTTCCCGGTTGTCGTCGATAAATTTTTTCAGCTTGCTCATATCCCTTCTTTTAAAAGTTGTAATAGTTTTTGCTTGGCCCGGATGAATTGTGTTCTCGTGGTTGATTCTGCCACATTCAGTATCCCGGCAATTTCTTCATGATCATATCCTTCCAGCAGGTACAGGCTCAATACGGTTCGGTATCCATCGGGCAGCCGGGTAATGGCCTTTTTAACCGACTCCACCTGGTAAGCAACCGACTCCTCGTCGTAAGGAAGGTCCTCAATACTGTCGTACCCCGCCACCTGCTCCATATCCACCCAGTCGATCCTCCTTTTTTTCAGCTGGTTGATGGAACGGTTCACACAAATCTGCTTCAGCCATCCGCCAAAAGTTGTCCGGTATTCAAAAGATGCCAGGTTTTTAAAGGCTTCCATAAAACTTTCCTGCAACACATCTTCCGCTTCAGTTACATTATTCAACAGGCGCAGGCAGGTATTGAACATGGCTTTGGAATAGCGCTGGTACAGTTCCCTGTACCCCAGGGTATCTCCCTGCAGGCAGCGTTCAATCAGTTCGTCGCGTTGTGTCATCACGGCTAATTCCAAAAGTTCAGTGTTTACAATATAGAGACAGGCCTTTTTCCCCGATGTTGCATCCGGAAAAACAAAAATTTTCTTCTGATGTAAGGTATTTATATTTGCGGGACAGAAACACGGATGACACAGATTATTGCCGATACGAACGGTTTCCTGCCCTGCTGAATAATGCTGAACGTGTACAAGTGAGTGACACAACGATGCTGCTCCGTGTTACCGGTGCCGGGAACCAAAAACTACAAACCGAAAACCATAAAAGACGACGATGGCTGCTAAAACCGATAATTTTCAATCTCCCGATTATTTTAATGTGGACGAACTGCTTACGGATGAACACAAACTGATCCGGGAAAGCGTTCGCAATTATGTAAAGAAAGAGATTTCCCCGATCATAGAAGACTATGCCCAAAAAGCGGAGTTTCCCCAACAGATTGTAAAGCAGATGGGCGACCTGGGTTGCTTTGGTCCAACCATTCCCGAACAGTATGGTGGCGGCGGGCTGGATTATATCAGTTACGGGCTGATGATGCAGGAACTGGAACGGGGCGACAGCGGCGTACGATCCACCGCCAGCGTGCAGGGGAGCCTGGTGATGTTCCCGATTTATCAATACGGAAGTGAAGAACAGCGCAAAAAATATTTGCCAAAGCTTGCCAGCGGTGAATGGCTGGGTTGTTTCGGGCTAACCGAACCCAACCACGGCAGCGACCCCAGTGGTATGCTGAGCACCATTAAAGAGGCCGGCGATCATTTTGTATTGAATGGCTCCAAAATGTGGATCAGCAATGCGCCCTTCAGCCAGGTAGCGGTGGTTTGGGCAAAAGACGAGGCCGGCGATATACGGGGCATGATCCTGGAAAGAGGCATGGAAGGTTTCAGTACGCCTACCACACATGGCAAATGGAGCCTGCGTGCCAGTGCCACCGGCGAGCTGGTATTCGACAACGTAAAAGTTCCTAAAGAAAATATTTTACCAAACGTCAAGGGATTAAAAGGTCCGCTTGGCTGCCTCACCAAAGCAAGGTATGGCATTGCCTGGGGTGCCATTGGTGCTGCCATGGATTGTTATGATACAGCGTTGCAGTACAGCAAGGAAAGAATACAGTTTGGCAAACCCATCGGCAGTTTCCAGTTACAGCAGCGTAAGCTGGCAGAGATGGTAACAGAGATCACCAAAGCACAGTTATTGAACTGGCGCCTGGGAGTTTTGATGAATGAAGGAAAAGTTACCCCGCAGCAGGTAAGCATGGCCAAAAGAAATGCCTGTGAAGTGGCCACCAATATATGCCGGGCAGCCAGGCAAATGCTGGGCGGTATGGGCATCACCGGCGAATACTCCGTGATGCGTCACATGATGAACCTGGAAAGTGTGATTACTTACGAAGGAACACACGACATTCACCTGCTGATAACAGGGATGGATGTGACGGGAATAAATGCGTTTAAATAATTTATCAGTATAGTGGTTATTAGTTTACTCGTTCAAAAAGACTGTTATGATCAAGAATGTAAGCGTTATCGGCGCAGGTACCATGGGAAACGGCATTGCACACGTGTTTGCCCAGTCTGGCTTTACCGTGAACCTCGTGGATGTGAATCCATCGCAGCTGCAAAGGGCATTGGACACCATCAATAAAAACCTCGACCGGCAGATTGCCAAGGGCAGCCTCACGGAAGAGCAGAAAAAAACAACACTGGCTAATATCAGCACTTTTTCCGTGGTGGCAGAAGGGGTTAAAGATGCAGAGCTGGTGGTGGAGGCTGCCACTGAAAACGTGGAACTGAAACTGACTATTTTCGAACAGATAGATACCTATGCCCCAGCGGGCTGTATACTTGCAACCAATACCTCTTCAATCTCCATCACCAAAATTGCGGCGGTTACCAAAAGACCGGGTATGGTCATCGGCATGCATTTCATGAACCCGGTACCGGTGATGAAGCTGGTGGAGATCATCAATGGTTACGCCACTAAAAAAGAAGTAACAGCCACCATTGTTGAATTGAGCAGGCAACTGAATAAGGTTCCCTGTGCCGTGAATGATTACCCCGGGTTTATTGCCAACCGCATTTTAATGCCCATGATCAATGAAGCCATCTGCAGTTTATTTGAAGGCGTGGCGGGCGTGGAAGAAATTGATACTGTAATGAAGCTGGGTATGGCACACCCGATGGGTCCGCTGCAACTGGCCGATTTTATCGGGCTGGATGTTTGCCTCAGCATCCTGAATGTGCTGCACGATGGATTCGGTAATCCCAAATACGCTCCCTGTCCCCTGCTGGTGAATATGGTGCTGGCAGGGAAACTTGGCGTTAAGAGCGGCGAAGGATTTTATACTTACACTGCCGGCAGCAAAGACCTGGTGGTAAGCGAGCGGTTCAGGTAAACTAATCGTCGGGACAAAAACTAAACGGCTGTTTCAGTTTTTCTTTTTTGCAATTCCTGAACTCACATTTTATCCGGCAACGGTTAAGCTGCCCGATCTGGTCTTTCATGGTGGCAAGGGCCGCTTCATCGAGTTCCCTGGATACACTTTTTATTACCGCCGGGTTTGAATAAAAGCATACTGAATCCACTTCAAATTCAATTATTACTGTGCCGTAGGGTCCGTTGTAATTCCCGGGAAATTTTATATGACTGATGGCCGAACAGGCACAGCTGTCGGCTGTTCTTTTTTGTGCTTGTAAAACAGGCGGGAGCAAAACAACAAGGATTGCAGTCAGCATAGGTTTCATACGAATCAGATCCCGTACCGGTAATTTTCCACACATATTTTTACACAGAATTATTTACTTCCGTCCACAGGTTGTGCAAAAAAACCAGTCTTGTCCGTGACCCGTAAGAAAAATAAAATTCTACCTTACTGGTACAACCTCATTGGTATGGATAGAAAATACTGGGAAACGATTGCACCCAAATACGAAACAGAGATATTCGATGTGCTGCGCAATGACACCTCCGGCAGTATTGTGGCCGCCATTGAGGAAATGGCTTCGCCCGATAAGACCGTCATTGACATCGGTTGTGCCGTGGGCAAATGGCTGCCGGTACTGGCACCTAATTTCAAACACGTGATTGCAGCAGATATTTCGGCTAAAAACCTGCAGATTGCCAAAGAAAAGTATCCGGAATATGAAAATGTGGAATACGCCCGGATGGATTTCTCTGCCAATGATCTTACGGTTACTCCCTGCGACAGCGCCATCTGCATCAACGCCATCCTTACCGGTTCGCTGGAAAAACGGATTAATTTTTTCCAGGCGCTTTCGCTCTGCATCAACCCGGGTGGAGAGCTGGTACTGGTGGTTCCTTCCCTGGAATCCAAACTATACACCAATATTATTGCCGACCGATGGAACGTAGACGATGCCGACAATGACAAACCACCTGCTCCCAAAGAAGCGGTAAAAAAAGTGAACAATATACGGCAGGGTGTTACCGATATCGACAATGTTCCCACCAAACATTACCTGAAGGAAGAGCTGGAACTGCTGCTGTCACTTGAAGGGTTTGAAGTAAACCTCATCAAAAAGATTAATTACGGATGGAGCACTGAATTTCATAAACCACCCAAATGGCTCCAGGATCCTTATCCATGGGACTGGATGTGTACGGCAAGAAAAACGAAGTAATATATTCGTTACATTAGCAGTCCTAATTCATTAACAATTATGGGAAAGAAAGATAAAGCCATTGATGCCTATATTGCCAAGTCGGCTGATTTTGCCAAACCCATCCTGAAACACATCCGGGAGCTGCTACACCAGGCCTGCCCGGAGGTGGAAGAAAAAATGAAATGGAGTTTTCCGCATTTTGATTACAAAGGCGAGATGATGTGCAGCATGGCCTCCTTCAAACAGCACATGGCTTTCGGGTTCTGGAAAGCGGCTTTAATGAAAGATCCTGTACTCGTTGCCAATGCAAAAACAGAACAAGCCATGGGTCACCTGGGGAGAATTACTTCTTTAAAAGATCTTCCGTCTGATAAAAAAATGACTGCCTGGATCAAAGAAGCCATGAAGCTGAACGACCAGGGAATCAAAGTGGCGAAGCCAAAACCTGCTGCTACTAAAGAACTGGTGGTACCCGATTATTTCACCAACGCCTTGGGCAAGAATAAAAAAGCAAGGCAGGTCTTTGATGCAGCCTCTTACTCCTATAAAAAAGAATATGTGATGTGGCTTGTGGATGCGAAGTCAGAAGAGACAAGGAACAGTCGCATGGTCACCGCTATTGAATGGATCGCTGAGGGGAAACACCGGAACTGGAAGTATATGAAAAAGTGAGGATCATTTTTTCTTTTTAGGCGCCACCAGGTTGTACGAATCATCAATCATCTCTTTAATTTGCCGGGCCGGCAATCTCCCGTCCACCAAAACCGTGTTCCAGTGCTTTTTATTCATGTGATAACCCGGCAGCACCGATTCGGGATGATCTTCCCGCAGCTGGATCGCTTTCTCCGGATCACATTTTACATTAAACTGCAGGGGCAATGCATCGAGCCCGGCCAGCAGGAATATTTTTCCGTTCACCTTAAACACCAACGTATCTTCCCCAAAGGGAAAACCCTCTGTAACAGAAGGTTTCTTCAGAACATATTCACGGATCGATTCTATATTCATCTCAGCTGATCGTTTTCTTGGCTTCCTCGAGTTTTTTACCGATCTGGCCGGTAAGCATATGCCAGAACATCACAAAATCGCTTCCTAAACTGTACAGGGGATAGGTGAACGTAGCCGGCTTGTTCTTTTCAATAAAAAAGTGCCCCACCCAGGCAAATCCATAGCCGCATACCGGTATGAGCACCAGCATCCACCATTTCTGCAGTACGATGGACGCCACCAGTATCGCCAGCAAACCCGCCGTGCCGATGAAATGCAGGGTACGGTTTGTTGCATCGCCGTGCTCGGTAAGGTAGTAAGGATAAAAACTCCGGAAGCTTTTGTATTTCTTTTCTGCCATGGGAATTTGTTTTCAGAAAATTACAAATTCCCGTTCATTATCCGCTCTTTTTAGCGGTTACATTTTGCAGGTCGTTCAGTTTATACAATACATCGTTCAGCCGGTTTCTAGGAATACCCGCTTTTATGACACAGAACAACTGAGTTTCGTTGGAAAGAACCGTGCAGTTGTATTGCTTGATGATCATCATCACTTCGTTCATCCGGGTGTAATCAAATTCGATCGAATACAGCACTTCCACTTGTTTCTGTATCACCGGTGTTACCTGCAGGGCCAGCGCTGTGGCCGATTTGTAGGCATTGATCAATCCGGGTACCCCCAGCAGGGTTCCGCCCCAGTAACGCACCACAATTACGGCAGCATTGGTGAGCCCCTTGCTGTCGATTTGTCCCAGGATAGGCTTACCGGCTGTTCCGGACGGCTCGCCATCATCCGACGAGCGGAAATTATTTCCATCGGTTCCGATGCGGTACGCAAAGCAATGATGAACTGCCTTGGGGTGTTCTTTCTTTAAAAGCTGAAGCTGCTGCTTAAAATCATCGGCGGTTTCAACAGGAAACGTATACGCAATGAATTTGCTTCCCCTGTCTTTGAATTCAGCATTGGATGGCTTCCCGATGGTGAGGTAAAAATCTTCGTTGATCACGTGCTGCTGTTCATGCGGTTAATGAAGAAAGAAATGCGATCGGTGCCGATCTTCTCTTCCCCGGTTAATAAATTATTTTTCAGCACAGGGGCCAGCAGTCCTTCACCAATGGTTAGCTGTTCATTACATAGTACCCGTGCTTCATCCCATAAACCGGCGTCGATGAATGACTGCAGCAACATGGCTCCTCCTTCCACCATCATCGATTGTATTCCCCGTGTGTACAGAGTGGCCAGGATCTGTTGCAGCAGATCTTCGTCCGGTTTCAGCTGCAGGTAAAATAAACCCGGCCTTTCTTCCTGCAAAAGATGATTGAACACAATGGTGGGCGTACTGCCGTTTAACAATTTCAGGTGCCCCGGTAACGTAAGCCCTTTATCAATCACCAGCCGTAGCGGATTTTTTCCGGGCCATAACCTCGTGGTAAGTTCCGGGTCATCCTGCAAAGCGGTATTGGTTCCTACCAGTATGGCTGCTTCTTCACTCCGCCATTTATGCACCAGCCGGCGGGTGAGGTCATTGCTGATCATCGTTCGGGCCGGGCCCGTACCGGCAATTTTACCATCATTGCTCTGCGCCCACTTCAGAATAATATAAGGCCGGCGGCGGGTATGAAAAGTAAAGAACCGCTTATTGAGGTCAAGGCT
>DMRT01000259.1 GCA_003455235.1 Chitinophagaceae bacterium | reverse complement strand
CCACGGTATTACTCAGTACCAGCGCCAGGTTGTTGGATAAAACCCGGTACGCAAAGTGACCGGTGCTTCCGCCCGTGCGTTCGTTATAGAAAATATTATTGAAGAGGGTTCTGTTTTCGGTAGCTGTATTATTCTCGGTAAGGTTGTATACATAACTTCCGGCGGTACCTGTTGCCGCACCTCCGAGGTAAATGCTGTTGTATATGATCCGCTTGGTGGCATTCGGGTAAACACCGATGCCCGAAACTTCATGGATGCCCGAAACAACAACCGGCCTAGCCAGGTTATCATTTGCGATGGCAACCTGGTTATTAATAATGTCGAGGCTGTTCCGTACCCGTTCAATGCGGATGCCGTGAATATAGCCGCTGAAATTATTTGTGTTGACGAGATTGTAGATCCGGTTCTGCCGGATGCTGGTCAGGCTGGCACTGTCACCCTCACCATACACAATACCCGCCACCGAATACTCATTGCAGGTAAGATCATGTATGATGTTTTTTTCAACCAGTTTATTGGCCCCGGCAGAAATACTGATGCCTCTTGTAAAAGCTGTTTCCAGGTTGGACCCATCATAGGCATTGTTGTAGTTGCGGAGATTGTATACCAGGTTACCCGATACCAGGCAGGAGTCTGCATAAATATTCAGTCCGGCTGCGCTGTTTCCTTTGCCGATACCGGTGATCGTTACATAATCATAATCCGGCCCGGCACCGGCTGTGTTGGCAATACCCGTTACAATATTATTGGTGATGACCGCCGAACCGGTTCCTCCTGCTGTAATACCAAAGATGGAGCTGGCCAGCGGAACTACGCTGGCAGTGCTGCCTTGCGGGTTGCCAACAATATTATTGGTGATGGTGCTGTTGACGTCGGCCGTATTGATCACACAAAAACTATAAGGGCGGGCTGTTACCGTTAAACCCATGGTTATATTATCTACCCGGTTATTGGAAATGATTACCGGACTGGCGCCTCCAGGTCCCACTGCCTGGATCATATTCATAAACGCAGCCGCATTATCCACAAAGTGCATTGGACTGCCTGCGCAGAACGGCGCCTGCCCTCCCACATAATTGCGGGTAATGGAATGTCCGCCACCTATGATTCGTACTGCATTAAAATCGGTGGTGGTATAAGGGGGCACAACGGTCCGGTAAAAATGATTGCTGTCGATCATCCAGTTCTGGCAGGCGCCGAGTGCAAGAATACCGGCCCTTGCGAAATTGCTGAATTCATTGCCCCGGATGATTACGTTATCATTGCCGCCAAAGCTGGTAATATGCCTGGCAGGCATATTATATGTGGGTGAAGGCAGCGCATCAAAAAGATTATTGAGTATGGAGATATTCCTGTTGCCGCTTCCCCTGAAAAGAACAGCACTCTCACCGGCCGTTGGTGGAGAGATCAGCCATACGGTATGCCTGAAAATAATATTCTTTAACACAATACTGTCGCAAACATTCCGCATCTCAATACAGCTTATTGAATCGGTGTACTGCGGCGATGAACCGGCATTTGTAAAAGCCAGGTACCTGCCGCTGCCGTTATAACTTCCATCGATCGTTACATTTTTTGCTGCATTCAGTTTAATCAATGTAGCACTGGCAGACTGGCTGATCGTATACAATGTATTGCCTGACGGACGGATGGTGATCCGGTACCCGTTCATTCCGGCGCCGGTAAGTTCATGCGTGGCATCTTCCTGGATATCACTTTCAATGATAATGGTAAGATCGCCTTCCAGTTTACGGAGGTTGATCTGTTCAAACAACCCGTTTGCTTTTGACATAGACCGGTACCGGCAATCTGAAGCGCTTACATAAATTGTGTCTTTCAATCTTGGTTTGAGGCGGTACCCCAGAAGTTCGGCCGGCGGCATAACCTGTACCTGCACATTGGTATGCAAGGCATTTGTTTCGGGCCAGTAACCGATATTGGAAGGCGTATTCAGGTCCTGCGCCACAAAATAAAACAGGATAGAATCACAGCCGTTCCTGCGTACACCCAGTGAATCGTTGTTGACCGGGAAGCGCCAGTAGCCATCATTGGCGGTGCCGCTCTGCAACTGGCCGGTGAATGTTTTCCAGGTAGCCGATCCCAGTTTTCTTGCCCATAACCGAGGCTTCAGCGAGTCGGTGGTATTGAGGCCTGCATCCCGCTGAACAATACGGGTTGTTACATTGATCACCGGGTCGTACAGTGTATCAGCAAAGCTGGTAAAATAAAAGGCTACCGGCGCTGCTGTAATATTGATCGTATAATCCTCCGTTTCGCCCGACGAGAGAATGCTGCATGCATCCGACGGCGACAGTGCGCCGTTCGCATTCCATTTCACTTTCAGCCTGGTGTTACCAGGAGTGATATTGGAAGGAATGAAAATGGAACCGGTGACCACACTGCCTGCTGCTGTACCGATCAGCCTGAATTCGCCTGTTTCAAAGGTTCCGTTCCGGTTCAGATCCAACCAGGCCGCCACCTGTCCAGTGGTGCCGCCGGTAAGGGTAACACTGATGGACGTACTGATGCCCGCCTGAATAAAAGCAGGTGAAACGGATGCGGTATAATCTCCATTTGCTGTACAGGCACTTGAATTATTGATTGATCCATAGGTTACATTCGAAATGTATTTGGATGTACAGGTATTGGCAGGAACACAATAACAAAGAGCAGGGGTGGTTACCGATTTAATATTGGTATAGGCAAACAAGCCGCTTGCCACGCAGGTAACCTTCACCCGGTAATCGGTGGATGATGTTTGGGAAGTGGTTAAACTGGTAGTGGCGGCTCCCGGAATGGGTGAAAAGGTATTGGCGCCAAGCGGAGAAGATTCCCACTGAAGGTCAAACCCTGCATAGCTACCCGATAAATTTAAAGTAAACGAAACGCCGGAACATATATCGGATATTCCAGACACCGTACCGGGCACCGGAGTACCCGAACAGGTAAATGGAATGATATTGATGGCATAGTCTTCTGCCTCACCGGCAGCAGGAGAATAATTCTGGCAAGGAGCTGTTGGATATGAGCTTGTTTTAAGCCGGAACCGCATACGTGTCAATCCACCCAAAGCAGAACCAGGTATGGCAAGATTGGTGGATATAGTGGTTCCGTTCGCATTTCCAACAAGCATCATTTCCGAAGATTCAAATACACCATTCTGGTTATAATCGATCCAGGCTGTTACATATTTTGTACTGCCTGACCCTACCGTTACCTGGATGGGCACAGAGGTACCTGCCTGGATGGCACCCGGTGTAACGGTTGATGTGTAATCCGCATATCCCGTAGCACTGCAGCCGGAAGTATTGTTGATACCTCCGAAGATTACATTCGCAATATGGCTTTGGGTACAGGTGCTTTGCGGGGGCGTGCAATAACAGAATGCCGGTGATGTAACAGAGAGCACATTGGACAGGGCAGTTTGCCCGCTGTAGAAACAGGTAGTTACACAGCGATAATCCTTTGATGTTGTTTGTGTCGTTGAAAAAGGATTGGTGGTAGCGCCAGCAATATCAGAAAATGTATTTGCCCCGGGTAGAGATGATTGCCATTGATAAGCTACTCCACCGGCCGGAGATATGGTATTGGTAAGCACCAGCGGAGAGTCGGGGCATATCTGGGAAGGGCCGGTAATCACCGGCGAAGGAGTACCCGAACAGGCCGTGCCGGATATCTGTTCAAGCACCACGCTGTCGATGAGCAGCCGTCCGTTGCTCGACAAACCATAGCTGTTAAAGGCAAAATGATAATTATCCGTTTCCGTAACGGTAAAGGTCTGAACGCCCTGTGTATACGTGGTGGTGCTTACGTTCATGTACGTCTGGAGTAAAGTGGACTGATCCAGGATAGTGGGCTTTTTACCCAACGTTACTTTGAAATGCATCAGCGAGCCGCCCGAGAGCATACGGTACCAGTAACTTATCCGGTAATTGACTCCTGCAGCAAGCGGGAAGGGAGCGCTGAATATCCAGGCATCCGATCCATACTGGGAGTTGGAATTCTGCCGCATACAGCGGGTGCCGCTTACGGTGGGGTCGGTGGTACTTAACTCGAAGGGGTTTGTATTGACACCGGTGAGTGTTGTCCAGCCTGCCGGCGGAAACCCATTTTCAAAACTTTCACTGATCATCACCTGCGCCTTTAAAACCGGCAGCTGGATAAAAAAGAGGATGGTGAAAAATAAAAACCAGGATTTCATTTTCGGACAGTGCTTTTTAGGTATTCGCCGGATCCCTTTCAGGTGATAAAAATTAGTTTCCGGCGGTTAAATTAATCCATCCGGCCGTATTTATACAACACATATACCGTATACATAAAAAACAAAAGGCCCCTTTCCAGGAGCCTTTTTGTACCGGAGAGCAGACTTGAACTGCCGACCTTCGGGTTATGAATCCGATGCTCTAACCAGC
>DMRT01000254.1 GCA_003455235.1 Chitinophagaceae bacterium | reverse complement strand
CGTACAATTGCCATACCTGTTTGCTCATCAGCTATCTGGCCTTTTACTTTTGGTTCCAAAGCTTCAATAGCACGGATGTAAGCAACACCACCACCTGGCACAATGCCTTCCTCAACAGCAGCCCTTGTAGCATGCAGCGCATCATCCACACGGTCTTTCTTTTCTTTCATTTCCACTTCGGTAGCTGCTCCGATATATAATACAGCCACACCACCGGCCAGCTTGGCCAGGCGTTCCTGTAATTTTTCACGATCGTAGTCAGACGTAGTGGTTTCAATCTGTGCTTTGATCTGGTTCACCCTGGCGGTGATGTCTTTCTTGGCGCCTTTACCGCCCACGATGGTGGTATTGTCTTTATCAATGGTTACGCTTTCAGCAGTACCTAAATAAGTAAGATCGGCATTCTCCAGTTTGAAACCCTGTTCTTCGCTTACCACCGTACCTACCGTAAGTACCGCAATGTCCTGCAGCATTTCTTTCCGGCGGTCACCAAAGCCCGGGGCTTTTACGGCAGCCACTTTAATGGTGCCACGCAGTTTGTTCACCACCAGGGTTGCCAGTGCTTCACCGTCGAGATCTTCGGCGATGATCAGCAGCGGGCGCCCGCTTTGTGCCACTTTCTCCAGGATGTGGAGGATGTCTTTCATGGTGGATATCTTCTTGTCGTAGATCAGGATGTATGGATTGCTGAGTTCAGCTTCCATTTTCTCGCTGTTGGTAACGAAATAGGGAGAGATATAACCGCGGTCGAACTGCATACCTTCCACCACGTCAACAGTGGTATCGGTACCCTTTGCTTCTTCCACGGTGATCACCCCTTCTTTACCCACTTTGGCCATGGCCTGTGCAATGAGTGATCCGATGGCTGAATCATTATTGGCTGAGATGGCAGCCACCTGTTCTATTTTCGTGTTGTCGTTTCCTACGGTCTGTGATTGTTTTTTGAGGTTGGCAACAATAGCGTCAACTGCTTTGTCGATACCACGCTTTAAGTCCATCGGGTTGGCCCCGGCTGCCACATTTTTGAGTCCTTCGCTGATGATGGCCTGTGCCAGTACGGTGGCCGTGGTGGTTCCGTCGCCGGCAATGTCGGCAGTTTTAGAAGCCACTTCCTTCACCATCTGGGCTCCCATGTTTTCAATAGGATCTTCCAGTTCAATTTCTTTGGCAACGGTAACACCGTCTTTGGTAACAGAAGGGGCGCCGAATTTACGTTCGATCACCACGTTGCGGCCTTTGGGGCCCAGGGTTACTTTAACGGCGTCGGACAGGGTGTCCACACCTTTCTTCATTTTATTCCTTGCTTCAATATCGAAGAATATCATTTTAGACATAAAAATAGTTTTAGGTTTTTGGTTTATAGTTTGAGGTTCTCAGCGCCTGATCAGTAATGAACATCGTTACACTGTACACTTGTACCACATACCGTCATTCAACTACTTCAGCTGACTTATCCCACTTTCATTAAAATATCTGAAGAACGCATCATCAGCAGGTCTTCACCATCGAGGCTGACCTCGGTACCGGCGTATTTACCATACAGTACCACATCTCCTGGTTTTTGTTTAACCGGGATGATACTGCCTGTTTGCTCGGCGTATTTACCAGGTCCAACAGCTACAACGGTACCTTTCTGCGGTTTTTCTTTTGCCGTATCTGGTATAATAATCCCGCCTGCAGACTTTGTCTCTGCTGCAGCCGGCCTAACGAGTACCCTGTCATCGTACAACTCGTAATTAGCAGCTTTTTTTGCCATAATCGTATTTGTTTTGATTGATTTAAAGATTAATCCGATCAGAATTTCGGACGGCAAATGTATTACTAAATATTATACCAACTGGCCATGGTAATGAGAAAATGGCATACCGGGCTACTATAATTGATTGTCTGACAGAAAAAAAACCGATTTTTTGGCAGGAAATGTCATAACCGGCACGTTCTTAACTTCAACCCATACACCTCAACCTAGAAACCCAAACCCGAAACCCTTATCTTTGCGCCTTTAAAGTTCTTAAGCATGATCAGCAGAAGAAATATCCGGGTAAAAGTGATGCAGACTCTCTACAGCATCGACAGCATGAGCGGAGACCTGAAACCCGGCGAGGCGGCCACCATCCTCACCAAAAAGATCGAACAAAGCCGTCAGCTTCTTACCTATCTCCTGTATTTCCTCACCGAAGTGGCCCGTTATGCCGAGGCCGATGCCCGCCAGCGTGCTTCCAAACACCTGCCCACGGCCGAAGACCTGAACATCAATACCAAGATTGCCGGCAATGAACTGCTGTGGAAGATACTGGAAGAGCCTTCGTATAAAAAAGCCGTAACCGATCTGAAACCCGGCAACCTGATTGATACCGAACTGCTGAAAAAGGTGTACCAGCAACTGGCCGCCTCACCCGAATATGCTGAATACATTGAAGTGCAGGGCCGGGATAAAAAAGCAGAAAAAGAAATGCTGGCGTTCATCTTCAGCAACCTGATGCTGCCCAATGAGTCGTTCATTGCACACGTGGAGGAACATTTCATCAACTGGGATGATGATGCCGAAATGATGCAGCAGCTGGTGCTTAATTACCTGCAGAAACCATCTCATTATAACCTGAACGAGATCCTGAGTGCCGACAAATGGGAATTTGCCAAAGGACTGCTGCAAACCGTGATCGACAAGAAGGAACTGTGTATGGAACTCATCAAACCCAAACTGAAAAACTGGGATGCCGACCGCATTGCCTCGCTCGATATGATCATCCTGCAGATGGGGGTTTGCGAATTCCTTTTCTTTGAAACCATCCCCACCAAGGTAACCATCAATGAATACATCGACCTGGCCAAGGAATACAGTACGGTGCAGAGCGGGCAGTTTGTAAACGGGCTGCTCGATAATATTCATAAGGAACTTTCCGCTGCCGATAAAATACAGAAGAAGAGTTTTAAAAACAGTACATTATAATACATTTGCAAACCATGATAAAAAAGATCACACTGGCTGTATGGTGCGGAATCCTTCTGCTGTCATGCGATTTCCGCCGGAAGGATAAGATAGCCGATGACAACGCAAAGATCACCGAACAGGCCTTGAAAGATTCCACCACCGTGCAGCTCATCGACTCGCTGTACGATTTTGGCACCGTGGCCGAAGGCGAAAAGGTGGAGTTCAGCTACCGTTTCAAAAACACGGGAAGCAAGCCCCTGGTAATTATCACAGCCTCTGCCAGTTGCGGGTGCACCGTTCCGCAACGGCCCGAAAAGCCCATCCTGCCGGGCGAAACCGGTTTTATTAAAGTGGTATTCGACAGCCGGGGAAAAGTGGGCGAGAATCACAAACCCATCACGGTAACTTCCAATGCCAACCCTGC
This sequence comes from Chitinophagaceae bacterium, assembly GCA_003455235.1. GTDB lineage: Bacteria > Bacteroidota > Bacteroidia > Chitinophagales > Chitinophagaceae > Ferruginibacter. The sequence continues at coordinate 822 of DMRT01000254.1, read as the reverse complement.
TTTTCCGCAGTTGATGCTGCAGGGCAAGGTGGAAGCAAAGAAACAACCGTAACCATTATTCATATCAACAACTAAATAAACAACCATGCAATTCAACAGCATTTTATTACAGGCTACCGCAGGAACCAGTTCATGGACAACCCCGATCATGATGGGACTGATGATCCTGGTGTTCTGGTTATTCATGATCAGACCGCAGGCTAAAAAAGCAAAAAAACAGAAAGAGTTCATCAACAACCTGCAGAAGGGCGATAAGATCGTAACCATAGCCGGCATTCATGGCAAAGTAAATAAACTGAATGACGACAATACCCTGGAACTGGAAACCAGCCCGGGCAGCTATATCAAGATCGAACGGAGCGCCATCAGCATGGAGTGGACCGCCAATGTGAACAATGTGGCTGAAGTAAAGAAATAAGAAAGAAGTTCTGAATTAAAAATCCGTAATTGAGGTTTAACTTCGGTTACGGATTTTTTTATGGGTTGGGTTATCGGTTTACCTGTTTATTGGTTTACAAGTAAGTAAGCAGGCCTCCCGATAAACCAGCAAACCCATGAACCAATAAACCACCACATGCTTCGCATCGGACTTACAGGCGGTATCGGCAGCGGTAAAAGCACCGTAGCCCGGGTATTTGAAGTACTGGGTGTGCCCGTATATTATGCCGATGATGCCGCCAAACGCCTGATGAATGAAGACGGGGAACTGAAACAGAAAATCAGGAAAGAATTTGGAGAAGCCGTATACAGTGATGAGGCACTGAACCGCAAAGCACTGGCAGAAATCGTATTCAATAACCCGGAAAAATTAGTCCGGCTAAA
>DMRT01000260.1 GCA_003455235.1 Chitinophagaceae bacterium | reverse complement strand
GGCTGCAGTAAAAGTATGCGAGGGAGAAAAAACACCGGAAATAGGGCTTCCATCACCGAAGTCCCATACGTAGGTGAGGCCGTTGGTAGAAAGGTTGGTGAAGTTAACTGTGAGTGGTGCACACCCATTGGTATTAGGACCAGCAAGCACATCGCAGACCACCGGGCCAATATTAAATTCTATTTTTAGTGCAGCTTCATTACAATTACTGCTGGCATCAACCGGGCCCCAAACGCCGGTAGTTGTAGGGAACGCATTAGGACATGAGCCCGGTGTAGAAGGAGCACCACCACAATTGGCACAGATGCCCTGGTATATGACTCCATTGGCATCAAAACGGCTGGTGCCACCATCCACGTGATCGCCCACGCTTCCATTTTGTCCAAAATGAGTACCGAACAATTGACTTTGTCCGTTTTTCTCAAGTACAAAAAAGTAAAAGTCGGCCCCATCGGCAGCGGGAATATTGGTGAGCGGACTTACTTCCGGCAATCCCGATGTTCCGGCCGAAGGGAATTGTTTCAGGTTATTGATGCCTCCCCCCCAACCGGACACATAAACATTTTCGCACCGATCAACAAGAAATGCTACAGGTGATAGATTGGGAACTGACGAGTTCGTTCCGAAAACAGTGGAATAAACGTACGCCGACAGGTCGGGTTGCAGTTTACTGATGAATTGCTTTCCTCCTGGGTTATTGAAAATGGTAGATGGGGTCACGGTCCAGTTACCGGTAGTAGTTCCCATGATATAGGGAAATCCTTTGCGGTCGAATTGAATGCCATAAACAAGGTCATTGCCTGTAGTACCTTGATAGGTGGTTTTAACAATCGCTGAACCATCATTGATGATCTGGGTAACAAATCCATCCACGGCTCCCTGGAAAGTACCCTGTAATACCCCTGTTTTGTCGCCCGGCAGATCACTGCTGGTGGTTCCGCCGGCAACATATATATTCCCCGAAACAGGGTTTTGAGAAAGTACAAAACAGGCATCATCACCCGATCCGCCAAAGAACGTACTAAACAGAACGGAACTGAGGGTTGGGGTAAATTTAATGATCACACCATCCTGTCTTCCGCCACCAAATGTTGCCTGGATGGCACCGGTGGATACCGGGAAGTTGGAAGAGCGGGTAGAAGAAGCGAGGTAAATATTATTGGCTGCATCCACTATTACTTCACTGCGGGCATCATCGCCGTAATTGCGGCGGGTGGCATCGGCACCTTCCGGCGGAACGTATTTTCCGCGGATGTTAACACCATCGTCTTCAATACCGCCCATCTTAACGGAACCGATGATGGCAGTGCCGGCAGCATTGATCTTTGTGACAATAATATCATACCCACCACCCACCCCGATCTGGGGAATGGTTTTGGGAAAATTTGGTGAAGTACTTCTTCCGGCCACAATCAGGTTTCCCTGCTGGTCGCAAACCATACTATGGGGTTGTTCATTGCTGGTACCTCCGAGGTAGGTTGCATATAACCGGTTGGATCCGTTGGCTGAATACTTGATGATGGCGATGTCGTACGGACCGGTATTGTCTTCATTAACACCCCCGCCAAAGGTGGTTTGAAATGATCCGGCCGTAACCGGGTATCCCACGCCAAAAGCAATACCACCGGCATAAAAACTTCCATCGGGTGCGGGGGTGGCTGTATACCCCCAATTGTCCTGAGAACTTCCGGTGAAAGTGGAAAAAATCAGCCGGGGATCAATTACAATGGTGGTCTTGGGATCGTAGTCATCTACTTTAAAGCGTACCACGTTGTCTTTTACCACGTATTTACAATCAACGGTCTGCCGGCCGGTTTCCAATACCTGGTAACTGTAAGGATACAGTTCTTTCACATCGCCTACCGAGGTATTGATCACAAGCTCCTTATTCTTCACCTGCACCTTGTCCACACCGGCATATTGCAGGGCAATATTATTGACGTTTCCACCCGGATGAACGATGATATCGTATTTCAGGTGATCGCCATCGCTGTAGTAGCGGACATCAATATTGGGATATATGTTTTTGTATGTAACAGCCTGCGACAGCTGGCAACCCGTTGCCCACTTGCTTTCGTCATTGCCGATGAAATAATTATTCTGGTACGATTGAATTTTATCAGGAACAATCTGAGCAGATGCAAAAGAAGAAGTTCCGAGGAATTTTACCTTGTATGCATGGGAACGGAGCGTTACCGGCTGACCGCTGGTGGCCAGGTTGGGATTGTGGCCATGCAGCTGGTCGGATACATTTTTAAGATCGGCTACATTATGAAGTAATACGGTGAAACCCTGGTTTTCTAGAAAGAAGGAGCCGCTGGAAAAATCACCCCGGTATACAACACGGCTGTCCCACTGACCTTTATTCTGAACGAATTCAATCTGGGCGCTGGCTGATTTTACACTTACTAAGGCCGACAGGAATAGGATGGCAGGATACAATATTATACGCAGGCTCTTCAACTGGTTCTTTTTTACAATGTACTAAAATTAACCGAAAAACCCCCTGGTTTGTTCGTGCTATTAAGATGATTTTAATCTACGAGATTTTGCTCCAGGTTGTTTTCCCTTTCTGCTGCCTGAGCCAGGATTTAACAGGAAAATTAACTTCCTTTTCCAGTTCCGGATCGGTTTCCAGTATCTCCTCTGCCGCTGCCCTGGCCGCCTCCAGCATGGCCTTGTCATGGACTATATTTGCCAGTCTGAAGTTTAAGACCCCGCTCTGCTGGGTGCCTTCAATATTTCCGGGGCCACGTATCTCCAGGTCTTTCTCGGCTATTTTAAATCCGTCGTTGGTAGCCGTCATGATCTTTAATCGCTCCCGGGCATCGTTTGATATTTTGGGCCCCGTTAATAATATGCAAAAACTCTTTTCGGCTCCCCGCCCCACCCTTCCGCGTAACTGGTGTAATTGAGACAGTCCGAATTTTTCTGCACTTTCAATCACCATCACGCTGGCATTGGGAACGTTCACACCCACTTCAATTACGGTGGTACTTACCATGATCTGTGTATCCGCTTTCACAAACCGCTGCATGTTGGTTTCTTTTGTGGCCGCATCCTGTCTTCCGTGCACCATACTGATCCAGTATTTGGGTTCCGGGAAAAACGATTTCACTTCCTCGTACCCCTTCTGCAGGTTTTCGTAATCCACTTTGCTGCTTTCTTCTATCAGCGGGTAAACAATATAAGCCTGTCGTCCTTTAGCGATTTCTTCTTTCACAAAATCCATGACCTGCGGCCTGTTACTTTCTGAACGGTGAAGCGTTACCACCGGTTGTCTCCCCGGTGGCAGTTCATCCAGCACACTGTAATCGAGATCGCCGTAGGCGGTAAGCGCCAGTGTACGGGGAATGGGTGTTGCTGTCATTACCAGCACATGCGGCGGAATGCTGTTCTTTTTCCACAACTGTGCCCGCTGCGCCACCCCGAATTTGTGCTGTTCATCAATCACGGCAAATCCCAGGTTTTTGAACTGCACTTTGTCTTCAATCACTGCATGCGTGCCAATAAGAATATGCAAAGAGCCGTCTTCGCACATGTTCAATACCTCTTTCCGTTGCTTTCCTTTTGATGAGCCGGTAAGCAGTTTTACACAAACCGGCATATCCTTTAATACCGAACAGATGCTGTTGAAATGCTGCTGTGCCAGGATCTCGGTGGGCGCCATCA
>DMRT01000162.1 GCA_003455235.1 Chitinophagaceae bacterium | reverse complement strand
AGTGATATGAAACGATACAAAAAAACAGGGTTGCTTATTGCCCTGGCCATAAGCATTGCAGCAGCCTGTTCTGCACAACAAAACAAATTCCTTTTCACAACAGGGATCGGGTTGATTAAATCGCCCGGGGGGCTGAGCAAAGTGCTTCATCCATCCGTAGCATTTAATTCGGGCCTGGAGTATACCGGAAAAACAAACTGGTTTGCACAGCTCACCCTTGACTTCAACAGCCTGAAGTACGATCAGCGGAAATTAGACAATGGTTCTCCTTACCTGTTCCAGCGCACCAGCAGTTCACTGATACAAGGCGCCATCAGCGGTGGCTATAATATTTATTTCGGCCGCAAATGGCTTATTTCCCCTTATGCGGGAGGAGGCTACTTAAACATCGGCGAGCCGAGGCTGGTAATGAAAGACGATGTTGTTTTCAGGCAGGAAGTGACAAGGCAGGGAGGGATATTCGGCAAGGCCGGCAGCAGGTTCGGGTATAAAACAAAAATCAAATTCCTGCAAACGATTTACCTCGACGCCTCCTGGTGGCAGTCGCCGGTAGAGATACAGGGCGCAAGATTGCAGGGACTCTCACTATTTGTAGGAACAAGAATGAGCATGTAAAAGTGAAATAAAACCGTATGAAAAAAACAGTTCTATTATTCGTTTTCAGCCTGCTGCTTGTACTTGCATCCTGTAAGAAGAACAACACCCCGCCAATTGTTTTGAATGAGATGGCCGACAGTACGGCTCTGCCGGTGCAGACCGGCGTATTCAGCAATGGGCCTTATGGAAGCGTAAGCGGCCAGGCCCGGATCCTGCAAACCGGTTCGGTGTACGAACTGAAGCTGATGAACTTCAGCAGCAGCAACGGCCCCGACCTGCGGGTGTATCTTTCAAAAGAAATGTTCCCGGTAAATTTTATCGACCTGGGTGCCCTGAAAGCCACCGGTGGCAACCAGTTATATCCCATCAGCGGCATGCCCGACTTTACCCAATATAAATATGTATTGGTACATTGCAGGCAATACAACCACCTGTTTGGATGGGCATTGCTGCAATAACCAAATCATTTAATCATGAATAAAACAGTGATCGTAACCGGCGCTTCCGGTAATATGGGCCAGGCCGTTGTAAAAAAATTCCTGGCCGAAGGATACAACGTGGTAGGCACCATGGTTCCCAATGATCCGGTTCCCTTTGACGTGCAAGATCCCCGGCTGGAGAAAGTGATCGTTGACCTGATGAATGAAGACGACTCTGCCGCATTCGTACAGCAGGTGATTACCCGGTACGGCAGTGTGGAAGCAGCGGTGCTTACGGTAGGTGGTTTTGCCATGGGTAAGATAGCCGATACCAAAACCGCAGATGTATACAAGCAATATAAACTGAATTTTGAAACAGCCTATAACGTGGCCCGGCCCTGTTTTGTGCAGATGATGCAGCAGGGCAACGGGCGGATCTTTATCATCGGCTCTAAACCCGGACTGAGTGCAAGAGATGGAAAGGGAATGGTAGCCTACGGATTGGGTAAGTCACTCGTTGTGCGGCTGGCTGAACTGATGAATGATGAAGCAAAAGGGCATAATGTGGTAACCAGCCTGGTGGTACCCAGTACCATCGATACACCCCCCAACAGAAAGTCGATGCCGGATGCCAAATTCGACAACTGGGTAAAGCCGGAAGCCATTGCCGATGCTATTTATTTTTATTGTACCGAAGCGGCAGCCGTTTTGCGTGAGCCCCTGATAAAAGTGTACAACAACGCCTGAGTTTTAATAGTTGGTTTTGATTAATGAGCAGCTGCCGCAGGAATTTTCCTGCGGCACTTTTTTTCATACCCTCGATAATAAATACAGCCACCCTCTTCCCATTCCATTGGGAATCTCCCAAAATACCGTGAAATAATTTTCCCAAAACCGATCAGTTGTAATTTTCAGACATCCTCTGAAACCCTTTACTGTACTGCATTTGATAGGAATTTGTGAGTCATTTTTTCGATTGGCATCCCGTTTGGCTATAAGAATTGTGCCAAATAAAAAAATGACAATGACGAACGTAACAGACAAAAAAAGTTTTTCAGAAAAAGTACTGAACGGAACAGGATTACAGGTGGTGAAGTTTTATGCCGACTGGAGCGGGCCCTGCCAGATGATGGTGCCGATCTACAAAGAACTGGCCCAGATGTATAACGGATCAGCTGCCTTTTACCGGGTGGATATTGAAGAATCCCCGCAGCTGAAAAAGGAACTGGGTGTAATGGAAATGCCCACCATCCTGTTTTATGTAAACGGTGTGGTGGTGGACTTTGTCAGCGGGCTGGCTTCCCGGAATGCACTCATCGCCAAGCTCGAAAATGTACTCAACAATAAACGATCATCTAATTAATATCATTCAACTTAAAAACCTATCATCATGTACACCGAGATCAAATACCTGTATTTAAAGCAGCACTCCGTAACTACCGGACTTACCGATGCCCAGTTGCTGGAAATGGCCAACCTGGTAAAGGTGAAGAATGTAAAGAAAGGCGAAAGTGTTTATATGGAAGACGGGTTCGACAGCCGGATCTACCTCCTTTCAAAAGGGAGAGTGAAGATATCAGAAGTGGATGACCGGGGCGATGAGCTCATCAAGGAAGTACTTACCGCCACCGAAATATTTGGCGATGTAAGCCTGGATGGCAGCGTTTCAGACGATGAGTTTGCCGAAGCGCTTACCGAAAATACGGTGATCTGTTCTTTCAAATCATCCGAGTTCAAGCAGCTGATGCAGACCAACGTGGTGCTGGCCATGAATTTCATCCAGCATGTGAGCGGCAAATTCCGCAAACTGGAGAGCCGCCATGCCAACCTGGTGTTCAAAGATGCCAAAAGCAGGCTGATCAGCTTCTTCCGCGACTGGGCACGCCGCGAAGGCAGCCGCGAAGGAGATACCATCCGGCTCAACAACTACCTTACACACAGCGATATCGCCGGCATCATTTCCACATCCCGCCAGAGCGTAACCACTCTCCTGAATGAACTGAAAGAAGGCGGCGTGATCTACTACAACCGCAAACACATCGAATTCAACGAAAACTGTTTTGTTAATTGATCCTGTTTGTAAGCCGCCGGACAGCCGGATAAATAAGCCGGTGATAGTTTTGTTCCGGATCCTATGAAGCACCAAACGATTACTTGATTAATGAAATAAACAGCCATGCCATTTATAAATTTTTGTTTCCGCATACAGCAACCATACCAGTTCAAAAGCTATTGCTTTGAAGATATCGGCAAACTTCATTTGTACGAGGATAAAGTATCCATGGCCATGATCATGGACCAGCTGGCCGAACAGTGTTACCTGCCCGCCAATAAACTGTTGCTGGAACAGATCCGGAAGCACGAAGGAAAATTCCGCGTCAGTTTTTCCATCAGCGGCACCACGCTGGAGCTTTTTGAACAGTTCCGGCCCGACCTGCTCCGTTCGTTCCGCCAACTGGTGGATACCGGCTGCGTAGAGATCCTGGGCGAAACATATTACAACTCGTATAGCTGGCTTCATTCCCGGGAGGAATTTACCCGGCAGGTAAAGCAGCACGAGAAACTGGTAAAAAGACTATTCGGTTATGAACCCATGGTGTTCCGCAATACCGAAATGATTCACGATAACGAACTGGCCAGGTATATCGCCGCCATGGGGTACAAGGGTATGCTTATTGATGGAGCAGCAGAGATACTCAAGGGCCGTTCTCCCAATCAAACCTATGCAGCGCCCGGTAACGGCGACTTTGGCATGCTGCTCCGCAATGGCGGACTGAGTGATGACATTGCCTGCCTGTATGGAAAAGGCAAAGGAAGCCGCTATGCATTGACGGCAGACAAATTCGCCGGGCGTGTTTTTCATGATCACGCCGGTGACAGCTGCAGTATCAACCTCTTCCTCGACTATGAAACCTTTGGCGTTCATAAAACAGGGCCTGGTATATTCTGTTTCCTGGAAGAAATACCCGGGGCCATTCTATCCCGCAGCGGCTATGGATTTAAAACAGCCTCGGAAGCACTGAATGATTGTTACCCGAAAGCCATTTATGATGCACCCGTTCCTGTTTCCATCTCAGATGAAGAACACGGCATCTACAAGCTGGGCGAACAGGTGCAGCAGAATGAGATGCTCCGTAAATTATATAAACTGGAAGCGCTGGTGCATGAAACAGGTGATGAACGCCTGCTGAATACCTGGGGTAAACTGCAGTCGGCCGAACACTTCTGTTTTATTGCCGGCAGCCGTCCGCGGGAAGTACATACCTATCATTTTACCGAACACGCAAATTATACCGTGGAGAAGTACCAGCAGATCGCCAATATCCTCACCGATTTTGAGATATCACTCATTACCGCCGGGGTGGAGAAGAGCAGGAAGCGGTTCAGCCATCATTTATCAGCCATGTTATTTTAAATAAACAAAACAAACAATGAAACGAAAACTGGAAGGACAGATTGCAATCGTTACCGGAGCCAGCAGCGGCATCGGGGCGGGTTGCTCAAAAGAGCTGGCGAAAGCCGGCGCCACGGTGGTGGTGAACTATCCCATTGCGCAAACAAGGGAAATGGCAGAAAAAGTAGTGGAAGAAATTGTAGCTGACGGCGGCCGGGCCATTTCGTACCAATGCGACGTGAGTAAGGAGGAAGACGTGAAGCGGATGTTTGCCGATACCATCGGGCAATTCGGCACCGTGGATATCCTGGTCAACAATGCCGGTCTGCAGAAAGACGCTCCCTTTACCGAGATGACGCTGGACCAATGGAATTTTGTGCTGGGCGTAAACCTTACCGGCCAGTTCCTCTGTGCCCGGGAAGCCATCAAGGAATTTTTACGCCGCATCCGCCGGGAGGTCTCGTGCGCCGCCGGCAAGATCATCTGCATGAGCAGCGTACATGAAGTGATTCCCTGGGCAGGCCATGCCAACTATGCAGCCAGCAAAGGCGGCGTGATGCTGATGATGAAAACCATTGCCCAGGAGTTTGCGCCGAAGATGATACGCATCAACTCCATTGCACCCGGCGCCATTGCCACCCCCATCAACCACGATGCATGGGATACACAGTCACACCTGCAGGAATTATTGAAACTCATTCCACAGAAAAGAGTAGGACAGGTGGAAGACATCGGCAAAGCCGCCGTATGGCTGGCAAGTGATGACAGCGATTACGTGAATGGAACCACCCTGTTTGTAGACGGTGGAATGACGCTGTATCCCGGGTTTGAAGACAACGGATAAAACACCAAAATACATGTATATGATAATGAAATTAATTCAACTGCTCGTATGTTCATCATTACTGTTTCATACTGCAGCAGCGCAAACGGTTACCGTATTGAATGACAGTACTGAGTTGCAGCAATTCGAAGACGGACAGAAACTGAAAGTAAGCTATCGGCTGAACGGATCTCCCATCTCTATCAGGGATAAGGAGAAATTGATGCAGCAGCAGAACTTTCTCAGGCAGGAGTTCAATATAACAAACACCGGTACCGGTCCTGCCGGAGAGATAAACTTTATTGCTGATGAGCCGGGTAACTTATCCGGGGGAGAAAATAAACAAAGGAAAACAGCACCAAGCTCCATTGATATATTCAGGGAGCCGGTTGGTAAGCCATTCCCTGCTTTCGAATGGACAGACATAAAGGGAAATAAATTTTCCAGCGAAAATTCAGCAGGCAAAACCGTGGTGCTGAATTTCTGGTATACCAGCTGTGGCCCCTGTATTGCCGAACTGCCGCTGCTGAATGCACTGGCTGACCGGTATTCCGGTAAAAACGTTGTCTTCATCGCCTCTTCCTGGAACACGCCGGAACAACTGGCTGAATTCTTTACAAAATATACATTCCGGTATAACCAGGTGGCTTCTGCAGACCCAAAGACAATATTTGATCCCATGCCGGGCTGGCCGATACATATTGTGCTGGATGGGAATGGTATTGTACGCTATGCTGTGCTGGGAAAACAACCCGGCATCGAGATAAAACTGGAGAAAGCGATAGAAGCATCGCTGCTCAATTTAAAACAACCATAATACCGCTGTAATGAACACAGAACAAAAAAGACTTGCAGATCCTCAATGGAAAAAATGGGGGCCTTACTTAAGCGAGCGCCAATGGGGCACGGTACGGGAAGATTACAGTGAGAACGGGAACGCCTGGGATTATTTTCCGCACGACCATGCCCGCAGCCGGGTATACCGCTGGGGAGAAGACGGCATTGCCGGTATCAGTGACGACATGCAGCGCATCTGCTTTGCCATTGCATTGTGGAACGGTAAAGACCCGATTCTCAAAGAGCGCCTGTTCGGATTAACAGGCAATGAAGGCAATCACGGGGAAGATGTGAAAGAGTTATATTATTACCTCGACAGCACTCCCACACACTCGTACATGAAACACCTGTACAAGTACCCGCAGAACGAATTCCCTTATGCCGGCCTGCTGAATACAAACAGGAGCCGCAACCGGTTTGAACCCGAATACGAACTGATTGATACCGGGGCATTCAACGATAACAGGTACTTTGATGTGTTCACCGAATATGCAAAGAATGACACGGAAGATATGCTGATCCGCATCACGGTGCATAACCGGGCTGCCGGGGCAGCAGACATAACTGTTTTGCCCACGCTGTGGATGCGCAACTTATGGGACTTTGGTATGATGCATGAAAAACCGTTGATCTATCTGAAAGAAGACAACGAAGGGTATGGTATGGTCAAAGCCGACCACTACTGGGTGGGCGAATACCACCTCTATTATGAAAAGCCATTGCTTACCCTTTTTACCGAGAATGAAACAAATAAGGAACGTTTGTACAATCAGCCTAACAAAACAGTCTTTGTAAAAGACAGTTTCCACCAGGCAGTAATACAGGACGATTACACACTGTTCGATGGAAAGACGGAAGGAACAAAATTTGCGCCGCTGTATAAACATACCATACCGGCACAGTCTTCGGTAACCATCCGGTTACGACTCAGTAAACACGCTTTAAAATCCAGCCCCTTTGAAAATGATTTTGATGACATTTTTGATCTGCGGATCAAAGAAGCCGATGCGTTCTATCATTCGGTGCTGGAAACAGCAAACGATGACCGGCGCAATATCCAGCGCCAGGCTTTTGCCGGCATGATGTGGAGCAAACAATATTTTAATATCGACATTCCGCGGTGGCTGAATGGCGACCCCGGGAATCCACCTCCTCCGGAAGCGAGGAAGCTGGGGCGCAATCACTTGTGGCAAACACTCAACAATGAAGACATCATTTCGATGCCTGATAAGTGGGAGTATCCCTGGTATGCAGCCTGGGACCTTGCTTTTCATTGTGTGCCCATTGCCATGATCGATCCGCAGTTCGCCAAGGAGCAACTCATTTTGTTTTTGCGGGAATGGTACATGCATCCCAACGGGCAGCTGCCTGCTTATGAATGGGCATTTGCTGACGTGAACCCGCCCGTGCATGCATGGAGCTGTTTGCAGGTATATAAAATTGAAAAGAAACAGGCAGGCAAGGGGGATATTACGTTCTTAAAACGGGTGTTCCAGAAGCTGCTGATCAACTTCACCTGGTGGGTGAACCGGAAAGATCACAAGGGAAACAATGTTTTTGAAGGAGGATTCCTGGGATTGGATAATATCGGTGTGTTTGACCGGAGTAATATGATTCCCGGCGGTGGTGTGCTGGAACAGGCAGATGGTACGGCCTGGATGGCGATGTATTGTCTCAACATGCTGGAGATGGCATTAGAGATTGCACAAGTGGATGATACCTATGAAGACGTAACAACGAAATTCTTTGAACACTTTGTTTACATCGCCGAATCGCTGAACCGCATCGGGGAAAACTGGACCGGCAGCTGGGATGATGAAGAAGGATTTTTCTACGACGTACTGGCCATGCCCGACGGACGGTTCATTCCGCTGAAGGTAAGAAGCCTCGTGGGACTGAGTACCCTGTTTGCCACGCTGGTGCTGAAGAAAGACCTGCTGGATAAAGTGCCTGATTTCCACCGCCGGCTGAAATGGTTCCAGCAATACCGGGAAAAAAACGAACAATACCTTGTGATCGAAGAGCTGAATGACCACGACGATATATTATTGTCACTGGTTCCCAAGGCAAGGCTGGAAAAACTGATGAAGGCCCTGCTGGATGAACATGAATTTCTTTCTCCCGGTGGTATCCGGTCTATTTCCAAAATACACGAGCATGGCTACAGCGTACAAATCGATGGGCAGGAGTTTGGACTGGATTACCAGCCAGGGGAAGGAACCAGCGCTCTGTTCGGCGGCAACAGCAACTGGCGTGGCCCCGTATGGATGCCGATGAATTACCTGCTGGTGCAGGCATTGCAAACACTGCACGAGTATCATAAGGATGAGTTACTGGTGGAATTACCCACCGGTTCAGGCAACCAGGTAAACCTCGGCGTGGTATCCAATGATCTGGCAAGACGCCTGGTTTCCATTTTTGAAAAAGATGATAACGGTATGCGGCCCGCCAATGCTGATCACCCAGTGTACCAGTACGATGAACATTTCAAGGACCTGGTTTTGTTCTATGAGTATTTCCATGGAGATAATTCAAGGGGCGTAGGGGCCTCCCATCAAACGGGGTGGACGGGTGTGGTGGCAGAACTCATCAGCCGGATCAGTCTTAAAGAAATGCCTGTAGTAAAAGAACAGGAAAAAGAATTGGCTGTATAAATTAACCACAAAGACACTATGATAGGCACAAAGCACACGGCGTTTGTCTTTGTGTACTTCAGGTAAAGCCATTGTGTTAAAAAATAAACCATGAAACTAAAAAAAGATAAATCTCATTTACATAGTTACAGTGAAGCCATTCAAAACGAATGGCTGGAAACCAACGGCCTTGGCGGATGGTCGGGCTCATCCATCATCGGTTGTAACACCAGGCGGTATCATGGATTACTGGTAGCTGCCACCAAGCCGCCAACAGAGAGAACCGTTTTGCTTTCGAAACTGGATGAGACCATTGTTGTAAATAATGAGCGTTTTGAACTGGGCGTGAATGATTATGGCGATACAATTCATCCCGGCGGTAATCAATATCTGCAATCATTCAGCAAAGAATTATTTCCACAATGGATGTATGAGATAAATGGCATTCAGCTGAGAAAGACCATTGTCATGATCCACGGAGAAAATACCGTGGTGCTGATCTATGACGTGCTGAAAGCAAAGAAAACATTCAGTATGGAATTGCTGCCATTAATGGCAGGTCGCTTCTACCATTCCCTGCAGCAGGCAGGTGAGCAGATGCACTGGGATGCAGATTTCAGCAACAGTACTTTTCACAACAAACCAGATGGCAAGCTGGATGTATATATTAACATACCCGGCGCAACCTATGAACATACACCCCGTTGGTTTAACAATTTTCATTATGCTGTAGAAAAATACCGGGGACAGGATTTTACCGAAGACCTGTTTAACCATGGATTGTTTACGGTGCAGCTTAAAAAAGGAGATTCACTCGGTATTATTATTTCTGATACCGATACTGCAGGAAAAAATGCACATGACCTGCTTGCCAGGGAAAGTTTACGGCGGCAGACATTGCTGAATGACCAGCCGGATGATGAAACCATTCAGCAACTGGTGCTGGCATCAGATCAGTTCATTGTTCAACGGGGGGAGGATGAAAAGACAATCATCGCAGGCTATCACTGGTTTACCGATTGGGGAAGAGATACCATGATCTCGTTACCCGGACTGTGTTTAAGCACGGGACGCTATGCCGACGCAAAGAAGATATTATCGGCTTTCGCAAAAGTGGTAAGCCAGGGTATGCTGCCCAACCGTTTCCAGGACAACGGCGAAGAACCGGAATACAATACCGTGGATGGAACACTTTGGTATTTCATTGCCATCTATAAATACCTGCAGGCAACAAACGACAAGCAATTTGTACTGGAGGAAATATTGCCGGTACTGAAAGACATCATAAGCTGGCATTTTAAAGGCACCCGCTATAATATACATGTTGACGAAGACGGACTCCTTTATTCCGGGGAAGAAGGCGTGCAACTCACCTGGATGGATGCCAAAGTGGGTGATTGGGT
>DMRT01000312.1 GCA_003455235.1 Chitinophagaceae bacterium | reverse complement strand
ATCATCCAGGCAAGAATGAGTGAGATCATGGATTTTGTTACCTATCACCTGAAACAGGTGGGGCTGGATACACGCCTGCTGAATGGCGGTGTGATATTAACGGGCGGCGGATCCCAACTGAAACACCTGATTCAACTGACGGAATATGTGACCGGGCTGAATGCACGGATCGGTTATCCCAATGAACACCTCGCCGGCGGCCATATCGAGGAACTGGCTAAACCGATGTACAGCACCTGTATCGGCCTTATCCTGAAAGGATACAACGATTACGAGAACAAGAATAAGCAGTTTGAAGAACAGTTCAAAAAGATTGAAGTGCCCGAAAGCCTGCAACAGCAGCCGGTGGATGAAACACTGGCGGTTGAAAACACCGGGGCCGTGAAAGTGAAGCAGCGCAAATCACTGAAAACATTCATGGATGGTTTTAAGAACGGCCTGATCGACCTGTTCAAAGAGGAAGAAGATGCCAAGCTCTGATTATTTAAAATACTGAATGCTGAAAGATGAATGAGCGCATGGTTTAATCCGGCATTTATCATTCAACAGTCAAAATAACACATAACCCATTATCTAATATTCGCCGCGTTGAAAAATGCAGCGTTATTCAAACAAACAACTATGATACATTTTGATCTGCCTAAAGAACAATCCTCCATCATCAAGGTGATTGGTGTTGGCGGCGGTGGAAGCAATGCGGTAAACCACATGTTTTCGCAACAAATAGAAGGCGTGAATTTCATCATCTGCAATACCGATGCCCAGGCACTGGCATTGAGCAGGGTTCCCAATAAAGTCCAGCTCGGGCCGCTTTTAACGCAGGGGCTGGGAGCGGGCGCCAATCCCACCATCGGCCGCCAGGCAACCGAAGAAAGCCTGGAAGAGATCAAACGTATGCTGGAAGTGAATACCAAGATGGCATTCATCACCGCTGGTATGGGCGGCGGAACCGGTACAGGCGGTGCACCCATCCTGGCTAAAATCTGTAAAGACCTGGGCATACTTACCGTGGGTATTGTAACCACGCCATTTGCCTATGAAGGGAAAAAACGGATTGCACAGGCAGAAGAAGGGGTGATGCTGCTGAAGAGCCATGTGGATACCCTGCTGGTGATCAGCAATGATAAACTGCGTCACCAGTTTGGCAATCTTAAAATGAAAGAAGCATTTGCCAAAGCCGATAACGTGCTGGCTACGGCCGCAAAATGTATTACCGATGTGATCAACAGCACCGGGCAGATCAATGTGGACTTTGCCGATGTATGCACCGTGATGAGCAACGGTGGTGTTGCCATCCTTGGCAGTGCAGCTGCCGGAGGAGAAGACAGGGCGCAGGCAGCCATTGAGCAGGCCATTAATTCACCGTTGCTGAATGACAACGATATCCGTGGTGCCAAATGGATACTGATCAACATCAATTCATCCGAAGGCGAACACGAGTTTACCATGGATGAAGTGGAAGTGATTCAGAACTACCTGCTGAGCCAGGCCGGGGATGATACCGATGTGATATTGGGTATGGGATACGACAACAGCCTCGGTGAAAAAATCGGCATCACCCTGATCGCCACCGGCTTTGAACACAAGGATCCGTTTGAAAAGAAACCCGAATTCAGAAGAGAAGAAAAGAAAGACGAGAAAATACTGATGACGCTGGAAATGCCTTTGAAAGGAGAGATAAAGACTGTTGAAAAAACAGCTCCTGTTGCTGAATCACCCGTGCCGCAGTTTGATGAGAAAGAAGAAGAAAAAGCCATTGCAGAAATCACTGAGCTGCCGGTTATGAAAGAAGAAATAATTGACCTGATGCCTACTTTAAAAGAAGTGGTGGAAGAACCTGTGAGCGTGGAATTACCACGTAAAACTACTGTGGACAAAATAGAGTCAGCTCCGGAGTTTTTTGAAATATCTTCGGCATCCGATCAGGTTCCTATCATAGAATTTGACATTCCCCAAAATCCTCCACCCGCTGAAAAACCAGCAAAACGTAAGGAACAGAACAGCATTTCCGTAGTTAATAAAGACGCTAGCAATCCTCCCTCGTCAGGAGGATACCTGGCTAAACCTGCACAGATTTATGTGGAGGAGCAGCCAAAATCAGAATCCAATCCGTCTGAGGAGCTACCGCCTGTGCAAAAGAGAGAACAGGAAGACGAACCTGTCATCGAAATGCAGCTGGTGGTTAAATCCCATCAAGCGGCGGAGGAAGAGCAACATGTACAACAAACTCAGCCCATCACGATGTCTGATGTTGAGGAGCCTGCCATGCAGGACGAAGCAGAAGACCTTAGGCGCCGGGCCATGGAGAGGATAGCTAAACTGCGTAATTTGTCGTTCAACATTAACGCAGCCGATCCTAACAATGAGTTTGAAACGGTGCCTGCTTACCTTCGCCGCAACATGGAATTGCACAATTCCATTGCCGATGTAGAAAGTTTCTACAGCAACTATACGGTAAAGACCGACGACAACAACCAGGCTGAAATCAGCACCATCAACAGTTTTCTGGACGGGAAAAAGCCCGATTAAATAACCAGTCAGAACCCGGATACGGTTCCGCCCATACATAGTTTGTGTTTGTATTTTAAGTATAAGCCCCGCTCATAAGAGCGGGGCCTTTTATATATGGTATTTTGCCGGTTCCGGTTTTGGGACTCCTGTGCCTGAAATGAGTATCAGTTCAGTACCACCAGGCCTGCTTCGGCCAGCCATTTGGTTACCGATTCAGAAATTTCGATCACCGGCTTGCGGGCAGGTGCAGGCTCCGGTTCCTGTGGTTTAAGCCGGGGTTCTAATGTGGCCAGGAGTTTTTTACGTGCTTCGGGATCTTCCACGCCGGCAATGGTACAGGCTTTTTCAAAATCAACATGCATGCCGTAACCGGTTACCAGGTTAGCAGACTCTCCCAGTTCAGGGAAGGTCATGATTTTTTTTACAAAATAGTGGAGCTTTCCTTCTATCTCTTTGGTGTGTACCGTGTAAATGTGTTCCATGTTTCTTGTTTTAGAGGTGTATAATAATTACTGTTTCCTGTTTACCTGCCCATATACACCCGATGGATGATATACGCAACAGCATAAAAAATGGTTTACAGGAAGTGGATTAAACCGCTGGCAGGAGATACCGCTGCAGCAATGGTGCTTGAAATTCAGAGGATATTAAACATGAACACCTTTTGAGATAAAACAAATCTGGAATGATTGTTCAGAGGATAGGTACGGATGAAGGGTTTGATTGTAAGACGATATAAAAGTAGGTTTCGCTGCTTGTAAAAGCAAAGCCGGCCTGGGCTACTTATTCACATTAACAATTTTGCAGCCTGTAAATGCTTAATTCATAATAAACTATTTTTTTGACCCCGTTTTAAGCATTATTGCTTTTTTATATCTGCGGTATTTTTACCCCTCCGCTGTTCATCCAGCATAAACACATAACTGGTCAGCGAATTTCTGTTTATCCTGTGCAAGAGGATAACCAGTAATAACTAAAAGAAAGTAAACAAAAACGATCTCCTAATGACAATGGTTTGGCGGGAAGATGATTCTCAAACCTATTCTTTCTGCAACGGATGCCCATACCCAGTGCAGGGTAATTTATACAGGTAAACCAACGGGAATTACATACCGGAGAGCACGGCTTCCAGCCGGTTGAAGTTTTCTTCATTCTTTTCGTGCACAAAGGCCCGAAGCGCATTGCATTCTTCTTCGGTGGGAAATATCATGGTAAAACCAAGCCTGGTTCTATCATCCGGCAGTTCTTCAAAACTGGCCTGCACCTGGAATTTAGGATTGGAGAGATGGTTCAGCACAATCAGTTCCGGAGGATTAATTTTTACAAACTGCGATTCATTGGGATAATTCCTGCCATCTGGTCCATGCATGATGAAACTCCATCTTCCGCCTTCCGAAAAATCAAACAGGTGAAAGCTGTTGCTGAACCCGTTTGGTCCCCACCATTTCTTTAACAGGTCCGGTTCGGCCCAGGCGCTGAACACCTGATCCTTCGGCGCATGCATGATCCGGGTGTTGATCACCGTACATGCAGGCACCGCATCCAGTATGGTAAGTGCCTCATTCATTTTTAGAACTATCGGATTTTGCAGGAATCGTAACAGCCGGTGTGGCGGTGATTTGAGCCGGCGCAGGCGCCTGTGCCGGTTTGCTGTTCAGTGGTGATCCAACAGGTATATCACAGCGATGACCGGGCTGCCCATGCGGGGGGTTCATGCCCGGAGCTGTTGCCTGGGCAGTGGCAGACGCAGCAGGCGCCGTACTTATCGTGGTACTTTGTGCCGGTGCCGGCGGTTTGCTGTTGAGTGGAGCACCCACCGGTATATCGCAACGATGACCCGGCTGTCCGTGCGGCGGGTTCATGCCCGCAGCCGTGGCTTGTTGTGCAGCAGGTTGTGTATTGATGGTAACGGGCTGTGCGCCGGAAGAGGCTGTGGGCATCACATTCGTTCCCAGGTTAACGGGTTGTGTGGCGCCCGGTACCGATACAGGCACTGCCGGTGCGGACGGCACCGTATCTTTTTTCTTCGAGTCCCTGATTGCATCCGCTGCTTTCTGAAGATCCTTATCTACATAGTCTTCTTTGCTGCTTCCTCCGCAGGATACCAGGGCACTGATGCTGACAAGGGCGGCTGTGTATAATATACCTTTCATACTTTCTGTTTGTGGATACGCAAAATACGTTGGTTTACCGGAATGGCAATGCCGGCCATCATCCTGCTTTCTTCAGGTTCATATAATGATCTTTCAGTTTCGTATCCAGTTTTTCGATGGCATATCGCAGGAGTGTACGGGGCATGGTGGCGGCATGTTTGTCGAGAAATTTTCTCAGTTGTACTTTATCCTTGTCACCCGCAAAACGCAGCATCCAGCCGGTGGCCTTATGCACCAGGTCTTCCTTGTCTTTTACCAGCAACTCTGCAATCTTAAAGGTGTCATCGGTATCTCCCTGCCGGATAAAATAACAGGTGCTGAGGATGGCAGTGCGCCGCTCCCACCTATTTTTCGATTTAGCAAGTTTGTATAAAACCGCATGCGACCTGGGAAAGAGATAACTGCCGGTCATATACAAACAACCCAGATCGACCAGGTCCCAGTTGTTCACCCGGTCGTGGCGGCGTATATACAGTTTGTACATTTCTTCGAGCCGGGCCGGACTGATTTTTTTATCCCTTGATTCTTTATCCATGATGCTGATGGCGCCGGCCCTCAGTTCGTGCACCGGACTTTCCAGTAATTTCTCCAGTTCTTTTACCGGCATACCGGCAAATTC
>DMRT01000214.1 GCA_003455235.1 Chitinophagaceae bacterium | reverse complement strand
CTGGAAAATTTTGGAGAGTATATCCTGCTTACCAATTTCTCCAATTATGTTGACCTGTTTGCCAAATGGAATAAAGTAAAAGTGGTCGGACAGGGAAAGGCCATGCAATGCGCCACCGCCGGAAATATCACCATGATCAATTTCGGTATGGGCAGCCCGGGTGCCGCAACCATCATGGACCTCTTAAGTGCGATCCATCCCAAAGCCGTTTTGTTCCTGGGTAAATGCGGGGGATTGAAGAAACGGAATAATCTCGGCGATCTTATCTTACCCATCGCTGCCATAAGAGGCGAGGGTACTTCCAACGATTACTTTCCGCCCGAAGTGCCGGCCCTGCCCGCTTTCGCCCTGCAGAAAGCCGTTTCCACCACGATACGTGAACACGGGGTGGACTACTGGACCGGAACGGTTTACACCACCAACCGCCGGGTCTGGGAACACGACGATAAATTCAAACAATACCTGCAGGATGTACGGGCCTATGCCATCGACATGGAAACAGCAACCATCTTCACCGTTGGGTTTTATAATAAGATCCCGACGGGTGCTTTGCTTCTTGTAAGCGATCAACCGATGGTACCGGAAGGCGTTAAGACAGAAGCGAGCGACAAGCGCATCACGGCCAAATTTGTAAATGAACACATCAAAATAGGGATCGATTCATTGAAACAACTGATGAACAACGGACTTACTGTACGGCATTTGAAATTTTAGTCCTGGTCACATGAACCCGTGATCGGTACAGGCAGGAACTAATTAATAATCCAACACTCATTCAAAACGATCAGTGCCTTTATTACTTTCTATAAGTAACCTGGGAGTCTCTTTCGGCAAGGGGAAAGAAAAGACAGTTGCCGTCAGCAACCTGTCGCTGGATTTACGGAAGGGAGAACTGCTCGCCATCGTGGGTGAAAGCGGTTCGGGTAAATCCGTCACTGCACTCTCACTCCTGCGGTTACTGCCCAAACAAAGTACCATAACAGGTCATGCTTTTTTATACCGCTGGGAAGAACAGCCGCTCGACCTCGTGCAGATACCGCAATCGGAAATAAATGATGTACGCGGGGCCGAGATCGCCATGATCTTCCAGGAGCCCATGACCTCGCTGAACCCGGTATTCAGCTGCGGCTACCAGGTGATGGAATCCATCCGGCTTCACCAGGGCGTGAATAAGAAGATCGCCCGGCAGAAAGCCATCGAACTGTTCGAACAGGTAAAACTGCCCGACCCCAAAAACATATTGAAGCGTTACCCGCATGAGTTAAGCGGCGGACAAAAGCAACGGGTGATGATCGCTATGGCCATGAGCAGCAACCCGGCATTGCTCATCGCCGATGAACCCACCACGGCACTTGATGTGACCGTGCAGAAGAACATTCTGGAACTGATCCGGCAATTGCAGAAGAAGAACAATATGGGTGTCATCTTCATTACTCATGATCTTGGCATTGTAGCCGATATCGCCGATAAGATCGTGGTGATGCACAAAGGCGAAGCCGTGGAACAGGGAATTGCCAGGGACGTGCTCTCCGATCCCAAACATCCATATACAAAAGCATTACTTGCCTGCCGTCCTGCGTCCAACCCAAAAGGCAAACGCCTTCCCGTCGTAAGTGATTTTTTAGGAACGGATGAAACACCGGTAATTGGTCATTCGTCATTGGCCATTGAAAAATCAAATGATGATGAACTTCACATCGCAACCCGCAACCCGCAAACCTCAGATACCAGGCCTCCCATCCTGCAGGTCAGCAATCTCACCGTTCGCTTCCCGGTAAAACGGAATCTTTTCGGCAAGGCAGTTCAGTTTTTCAACGCGGTGGATGATGTGAGCTTTGAGGTGATGCCCGGAGATATCCTCGGGTTGGTTGGTGAAAGCGGTTGCGGTAAAACAACCCTCGGCAGGGCGATCATGCAATTGGTGCGGCCAACATCGGGCAGCATCATCCTTAATGGGGAAGACATCAGCCGGATAAAATCGCCTTCACTGCGCAGTCTTCGCAAGGACTTCCAGATCGTTTTCCAGGACCCGTACGGTTCCTTGAACCCACGCATCAGCATCGGCGAAGCCATCCTGGAGCCATTGAAGGTACATGGCATGCTCAACAGCAACAATGAACGAAGAGAGAAAGTGATCGAATTGCTCGGGAAAGTGAATCTCAAACCCGATCATTTCAACCGGTACCCGCACCAGTTCAGTGGCGGCCAGCGCCAGCGCATCTGTATTGCTCGTGCCCTGGCCCTGGAGCCGAAGTTCCTGGTCTTCGATGAAAGCGTTTCGGCCCTCGATGTAAGCGTGCAGGCCCAGGTGCTCAACCTGCTCAGCGACCTGAAAACCGAATTCGGGTTCACTTCCATTTTCATCTCCCACGACCTGTCGGTGGTTCATTATATATGTAACCGCATCCTGGTGATGCAGCAGGGAAAGATCGTGGAAGAAGGCAGCGCCGACCAGGTATATTACAACCCCATAAATGAATACACGAAAAAACTGGTGGCGGCCATCCCCGGCAAATCACTGCTGAAGCCGGCACATGTTTAATTTTTCCACACTGCCTTACTTAAAGTGCTAACCCTCAACCCGCTGAAACAAACGAGGCTGTTAACACCCACAACCGCTCAAAATTTCAACTCAGGAAAATTTGAACTGACAGTCATCTTGCTTATATTAGTATTAATAATCATCCCCCCAATGAGAAATCCTCCCCCCCCTGTTGATAACAAAAGGCAACATTACTGTTGTTTCAGCAGGGCATTACTCCAACCATTGCAATCATTCCATTCACCCGCCGTAACAAATACACAGCGAATAATTCTTTGTCACTGGCCACCTGAATAAAATTCAAGCATGGGTGTGTTCAAGCCTGTTCATTCATAACAACTTAAAACACATCTTATGCAACAGATAAAAATACAGGCAAAAGTCTTAATAGCTATTGCCGCATTTACTATGTTTATTTATAGTTGTAAGAAAGCCGATTTAAAACCACCGGAAACTACTCCTGCTGCAGCTTCGGATGCAAAGGCCAGGATCGTTCAGGCCATTAAAGCGAGGTATGGCAATATATCGGCTGGATACATTGTTAATATTAACAAAGAAGCGACGGAATCATTTTACCGAAATACCGCCGGTTTAATGGTACGTTTCCAAAAAAACAAATCAGTAACGGGAAATAACATTGTATGCAATTACAATTGTAGCAATACTTCCAACCCGGCTGACCTGCATTTAGTATACACATTAAGTTACGTACAACGCAATTATAAATGCGAGAACATAGATAAAAGTGATCTGAATGTCAGTTGGACTATTAGTGTACCCTTCACTCCATTAACAACTTTTGGGTTTAATACAAGCACAGGTACATTAAAGGTCACTGATCCTGGGTCAACGCTACACACGTACAGCAATCTTACAATTGCCATCCGAACAATTGGCGCCGACCCTTATTGTTCAGCTAATACACTATATGAAATTACATACAAGGCTGAACAAATACCAGACAGTTATTTTGGAAGTGGAATGCTCATTGATGCAGCCTTAAATCTCTATAATAATTGCTCTATCGTTGGGAATTTGATCAATACAGGAGATGTTGCGGCGCCTGATATTTCTTTATATGGTGATTTGCCTTGCTACCGTGTTGAAAAGGTATGGATTAATCCACCTGGAGGAGGAACCAGTTATGCAACTGCCGGAGGGTGTTATAATCTTTGTTCAAATCCTGGTGGATTTACAAGTATTGATAATCACCAGTTGGAATACCGGAAAGTAACTTCTGGATCGAGCTTTGCATGGGATGACCAATCAAGTACAATTTACTGGGGGAAAAACACAACTTACAATGCGAATCTTCCAAATCTAGGTCCATACCAGGTATCAAACCTAGAAAACATGGTTAGCGGCGATACGTGGCTGGTTAGGTATAGAAATGTAAAAAATAGTATTTGTGACATTATTGACACAAACAACCCCGGAGCGAACTGGGGAAATCAATTTTTCTGGATTGTAGAAATATGGCCACTATAAAAGAAAAAAGTCTGCAGGTTGTATAACTGCCTGCAGACTTCATTTTTATGAAAGCTACTATACTAAATATTTCAATTCTTATAGCACTATCTATTACATCGAATTGTCAACCAAACTCGTGTACTGATAGTAGTATTAGAGTTACGTACATTTTTGCAAACGAGGGAGCAACATTATTTAATAATCCAGATGAGCCAGGCAAGAATTTCTTCACGGGCGAATACCAGGAATCTTTTAAGTATGGAATTGCATTAATGAGAACTACATGGGGAGACAGTGTAATCTTTGCAAAAAAATTATTCCTTCCGGCGAAGGACATATCGAACAGGAATAGTTTCACTGCACCTAATGGAACAATGATCTGCAGCGGCGTCTGGGGTGGTGCAGTAAATAATAATCCGGAATTACTGATTAGCAGAATAGATACAAATGGAAATGTATTATGGGCAAGGAGACTTCGGTATAATCCTGTTCACATATATTATAGCCCTGATAGCAGGATTATTAAAAACATACTTGTAACCTCAGACGCTATTTATTTTACAGGAATATTCAATACATTTTTTGGAGTCATTGGCAAACTCGATTTAAATGGAAACCTATTATGGAGCAAGCATTTTTCAATGAATGGCGGTGTCGCATCTGCAATAAATCCAATAGCTCCTGTGTATTATAATAATGCCGTGTACTTTTTGGCAAAAACCGGATTCTCCGCAGCTTCCGCTGGAAATGTAATACTCACCCGCTTAAGCGAGACGGACGGAAGCATTATAGAATCTTTTGCATATAAAACTCAGCCTGACCCATTAATAAACGGCATATTGCCACTTCAAATCAACTATACTAATGGAAATTTTTCAATTACTGGACAGGCTGCCATTGATCAATTGGGTCTCAGTGTCCCCTCCAATATATTATTTGAAGCCACCCTAGACACACAACTTACTCCGAAGAACATTTATTTACATCGAAATATTGTGCCTCTGAACAATGTTGAAATATATACAGATTTTAATAACAAGGGGCAAACCGCTTTCCTGACCGAAGATATTAATGATTTTAGAAACAAATTCTTCATAACACTTGATAGCTTGTCCGGGCCATTAAGAAGTAGAAAGTTTTTAATTCCATCGTCTATTGGGACGCCGTACCGTAACTCTGTGAATTTTGATAATAAACAGAATATTCATTTTTTATATCATTATACATTAGGATCTCAACTCGTAACCGAATATGCTCGCATAAGTGATTTTGCTCCAGCAAGTACAGTATCCTGCTTTGGTAAAGACACAAGTATATTGACTAAATCGAGTTTTAATCTTACTAAAGAAATTTTCACATGGGATAATTCAATAAGTGACGTGCTTGTAAGCAATCCTGTAATCTTTACCGAAGACACCGCCCTTGTAACCAAGCAACTGGTTTGTAAAATTGTGAGTTATTGCGACAGTATCCACATCAATGGCCCCGACAGCGCCTGCATCGGCCAGCCCATTCGCTATACCATTACCAAAAACAACGGCTGCTTTAAGAACATGGACTGGAATATCGATACCACGGTTGCCGATATTGTAGCAATGGAGGGAGACAGCGCCATCACCCTCCGTTTCAAAAAAAGCGGCTACATCAACGCCGCCATCAGCGGTTGTGTGGTCAGAGACAGTTTTTTTGTTACCGTAGTACCTTCACCGGCGATCAAACTCCTTAACCGCGACAGCCTGCTCTGCCCAGGCAAAACCATCGTATTAATTGCCAGCCCCGGCTTTACAACTTATGTTTGGCAGGATGGAA
>DMRT01000303.1 GCA_003455235.1 Chitinophagaceae bacterium | reverse complement strand
CTACGGAAGTATGCACCTACTATTACGACCATAAAAAAACCTATCCCAAAACACTGAAGGCGCAGGTGCAGGAATCGCTGTATAAAATGGAGAAACTGACTGGTAAAAAATTCGGCGACGTAAAAGATCCGCTCCTGCTGTCGGTACGTTCGGGTGCCCGCAAAAGCATGCCGGGCATGATGGAAACGGTGCTTAATGTGGGGCTGAATGAAAACAGCATAAAAGGCATCATTGCCAAAAGCGGCAACGAACGCTTTGCTTATGATGCCTACCGCCGGCTGATCATGATGTATGCCGATGTGGTGATGGAAAAGGCAGCCGGCATCGAACCCAAGCACGGCAAGGGCATCCGCAAGATCCTCGATGAAAAATTGGAACACATCAAACACAGCCGCGGATATGCCAGCGATACCGAACTCACCGTAAATGAACTGAAAGAACTGGTGAAGGACTATAAGAAGACTGTAAAACAAGTGCTTGGCAAAGAATTCCCCGAGGATCCCTACGAACAGATGTGGGGTGGTATTGGCGCTGTATTCGCCAGCTGGAACGGCAAACGGGCCATTGAATACCGCCGCATTGAAAAGATTCCCGATGAGTGGGGAACAGCGGTGAATGTGCAGGCCATGGTATTCGGGAATATGGGTAACGACAGCTGCACCGGCGTGGCCTTTACCCGCAACCCCGGCAATGGCGAAAATAAATTTTATGGCGAGTACCTCGTGAATGCACAGGGAGAAGACGTGGTGGCCGGCATACGTACACCGGCACCGGTGAATGAATATTCGAAGAATGCGCAGAGCAAACACTTCACCACCCTGGAGAAATTGATGCCCGTTCTCTATAAAGAACTGTTCGGTTATCAACGGAGACTGGAACAGCATTATAAAGACATGCAGGATATAGAATTTACGATTGAAAAAGGGAAACTGTATATGCTGCAATGCCGGGTGGGTAAACGCAATGGCGTTGCTGCCGTTCGGATGGCCACCGAAATGCACAAAGAAAAACTGATTGATGCCAAAACAGCCATTAAACGGGTGGCGCCCAACCAGCTGGTGGAATTGTTGCTGCCCATGCTGGATCCCAAAGCCGAGCAACTGGCATCTGTGATTGCGAAAGGCTTGCCTGCAGGACCGGGCGGTGCCAAAGGCCGTGTGGTATTCTCTTCTGCCGATGCCGTGCAATGGGCCTCCAAAGGGGAACAGGTGATCCTGGTACGGGAAGAAACCTCACCCGAAGATGTGGACGGCATGCACAAAGCAAAAGCCATTTTAACCACCAAGGGCGGGATGACCTCACATGCAGCGCTGGTGGCACGCGGCTGGGGCAAGTGCTGTATTGTTGGTTGTGGCGATATCGAAATTCACGCCGATACCAAAACCTTTCACGCCAAAAACGGGGTCACCATCAAAGAAGGCGACTGGATCAGCCTGAATGGTACCCGCGGACTGGTATACGAAGGAAGCATGACGCTGGTGGATATCGACATTGATAAAAACCAATCGTACAAAGACCTGATGAAACTGGTGGACAGGATCAAACAGATCGGCGTGCGGGCCAATGCCGAAACACCCGAAGACGCCGTTCATGCAGTGAAATTCGGTGCCGAAGGTATTGGCCTGTTCCGCACCGAGCACATGTTTTATGGAGAAGGAAGCGAAGAACCGCTTTTCCAGTTACGGAAAATGATTGTGAGTAAAACAGAAAAGGAACGGAGGGAAGCGCTGAACGGGTTATTCAAATACGTGAAGAAAGACGTGAAGGATACGCTGAAAGTAATGAAAGGATATCCCGTTACCATCCGCTTACTGGATCCGCCGCTGCATGAATTTGTTCCGCATGACAAAGACAAACTGAAACAACTGAGTAAAGAGCTAGGTATCAGCATGGGCATGCTTAACAGGCGGGTGCTGGCCTTGCACGAAAACAACCCGATGCTCGGCCACCGCGGCGTACGCCTCGGCATCAGCTACCCGGAAATTACCGAAATGCAGGTACGGGCCATTTTTGAAGCAACCGCCGAGTTGCATAAGGAAGGCAAAAAAGCATTCCCTGAAATTATGGTGCCGGTAACCGTTATTGTACACGAACTGCGCCACCAGAAAGAAATTGTGAACAGGGTGTATAAAGAAGTGTGCGAAAAAATGAGGGTGAAAAAGATACCGTATCTATTCGGAACCATGATTGAAACACCCCGGGCCGCCTTGCGTGCCGAGTTCATGGCCAAGGAGGCCGACTTCTTCAGCTTTGGAACCAACGACCTCACCCAGATGAGTTTTGGTTTCAGTCGCGATGACATCGGCGGCTTCCTGCCCAAATACCTTGATCTGAAAATATTACCCGATGATCCGTTCCAGACCATCGACCAGGAAGGCATTGGCCAGTTGATAAAAGCCGGTACCGAAAGAGGCCGTATCACCAAACCCAAACTGGAAGTGGGCATCTGCGGTGAACACGGCGGCGATCCCGAGAGTGTGAAATTCTGTCACCGCATCGGCATGGATTACGTCAGCTGTTCTCCATTCCGGGTACCGATATCACGCCTGGCTGCAGCACATGCCGCCATTGACACTCCGCGGAAAAAAACAGGAAAAGCTTAAGAAGAAAAGAGAAGCAGCTGTTTTGCTTATTGCTCAACAGTTGCTTCCGACCGGTTCCAGTTTAGCTTTTTACCAAAGCCTAAACTGGAATCTGTGTATTTGACTGTGTCGATCCGGATGGTATATACATTACCCGGTATGGCGAGCGCCAGGGGATTTTTCCGGTGATAAAATGAAAGGGCTGACATGGCCGATGGATGATCTGCAGGCAATACCGTTCCGGTAAACTGCAACCCTTTAATATGGAGGGCTGATAATTTATCCGGCAGAATGGTTCCGGCCACCGCGGGGTTTTTTAAAAGCAGCTGAGAATGCTGGGTGGCGGCGGCGGATTTGTAGTGCAATAAAAACTCTCCACTGTTGTATACATAATAACAACTGAAGCAATAGGGCAGGCCTTCTTCCGTAACACAGCAGATGCTGGCACAGGTTTGTTCTTTAATGTAAGCGCTTATTTTCCCGGTCATGTTATTTGCTTTTACCGGGCTCCTTCCAGGATCCGGATATAGTTGCTCCGTTCGTAAGCGGTGGGATCACTGATGTGCTGCTGGCTCATCAATCCTTTAAATGCGGCTATGTTATCGAATCCCATCATGTACATCCAGTCGTTCAGATCCTTGTTCATGGTATTTAGGTAAGGAATGCCGTTCTTATATAAAGAAGATGCCGTCATCACCACATCGGCGCCGGCAAGCAGGTATTTAACCACTTCCACGGCGCTTTGCACGCCGGTGGTGGCTGCCAGTGATAAACCCAGTTTGCCATACAGCATACCGATCCATAGCAAGGGCAACCGAATTTCGCCGGCCACACTATAGTGCAGGTCGGTTTTGATGATCAGTTCATGAATGTCGAAGTCCGGCTGATAGAACCGGTTAAACAGTACCAGCGCATCGGCGCCCGCATTTTTCATGCGCAGGGCGATATTGCCCATGGCGCTGAAATACGGGTTGAGTTTTACAGCTACGGGTATTGTTACGGTTTGTTTGATGTTTTCGATGATGTTGAGGTAACGGTGCTCCACTTCAGCGGTGCTCATGTTGAGATCGCCGGGAATAAAAAAGATATTGATTTCAATAGCATCGGCGCCTGCCTGCTGCATCTGTTTGGCATAATCGATCCAGCCTTCATTGGTAATGCCGTTCAGACTGGCGATGATGGGTATCTTTACCCGTTGTTTGGCTTTGCGGATATTTTCCAGGTATTCATTGATGCCGATATTGTATTCATCCAGGCCCGGGAAATAATCCATCGCTTCGGGAAACGCATACGATGTTTCCGACAATACGCTGTTGAAGACGGCTTCTTCCCTGCGTATCTGTTCCTCAAACAGGGAAGGCATCACCACGGCACCGGCCCCATAGTCCTCCATCTTTAAGATGTTATCCAGCTTTTCGGTCAGTGTACAGGCCGAAACAACAATGGGCGAATTCAACTTCAGCCCCATGTAATTGGTATGCATTTTCATGATCAGCGTTTTGGGTTTGTAGTTTATAGATTATAGATCATGGTTCATGCAAGGGAGTCTTCCATGAACCATGATCTATCATGCTACCGGTACAAAATCACTCGCCTTCTTTGTGGCCAGTTCTTCATATGTTCTCCATTTCAGGTTCACCAGTTCCTGTGCCCGCTTCATCAGTTCATCGGCAGCTTCGGGGTTGGTCATGGTGAGTACTTTGTAACGGAGTTCATTGTATGCATAATCTTTCAGCGCCATACTCGGCCTTGGCGAATCAAGCACAAAGGGGTTCTGGTTCTTTTTTCTCAATGCCGGGTTATAGCGCAACAAAGGCCAGTGACCGCTTGCCACGGCTTTGTGCTGCTGATCGAGTCCATCCTTGAGGTCGTAGCCATGCGCAATGCAATGACTGTAGGCCAGGATGAGCGAAGGGCCATCGTATGCTTCGGCTTCCCGCATGGCCAGCAAAGCCTGTTGCGGGTTGGCGCCAAAAGCAACTCTTGCTACATATACATTGCCATACGAGATGGCCTGCATGGCCAGGTCTTTCTTGCCGACCGCCTTTCCACCCGCTGCAAATTTTGCAGTGGCGGCGGTGGGTGTTGATTTGGATGATTGTCCGCCCGTGTTTGAATACACTTCGGTATCCAGTACAAGCACGTTGATGTTACGTCCGCTGGCCAATGCATGATCCAGGCCGCCATACCCAATGTCATAAGCCCAGCCATCACCGCCCACCAGCCAAACGCTTCTGCGGACAAGCTGATCGGCCACCGATAACAGGTGTTGTGCCGCGGGTGTATTGATTGTTTTTAATTTCTCTTTCAGTGTTTCCACCCTGGCCCGTTGCTCCACCAGTTCACTTTCCAGTGTTTGTTTTCCATCGAGCACCGGGGTTACCAATTCGTCTCCCAATTCCGCTTTCATTTCACCCAGCAGTTGTTTGGCCAGGGCAAGTTGTTTATCGGCCGTGATGCGCATACCGAGCCCGAACTCGGCATTGTCTTCAAAAAGTGAATTGCTCCATGCCGGTCCACGCCCTTCTTTATTTTTCGCCCAGGGGGTGGTGGGCAGGTTACCGCCATAGATGGAAGAGCAACCGGTAGCATTGGCCACCAGCAGGCGATCGCCAAACAGCTGTGATAATAATTTGAGGTAAGGTGTTTCACCACAACCTGCACAGGCGCCGCTGAATTCAAACAGTGGTTCCAGGAATTGGGCGCCGTGTACGGTGGAGAAGTCAATTTTAGAACGATCGTTCCAGGGAATGTTCTGGAAGTATTCAATATTTGTTTTTTCTTTTTCCAGGATGGGTTCCTTGTCACCCATGTTGATCGCTTTGCGGCTGCGGTCGTTTTGGTCGATGGCCGGGCACACTTCCACGCAGAGGTTACACCCGGTACAATCTTCCAGGTAAACCTGCAGCGAATATTTTGTTTCGGGGAAACCACGGGCATTTATCGGTGCTGATTTGAAACCTTCCGGCGCTTTGTTCAGAAATTTTTCATGGTAGAATTTGGCACG
>DMRT01000156.1 GCA_003455235.1 Chitinophagaceae bacterium | reverse complement strand
GAGATTGTGGACCTGATCGAAAAAGAAGGCATCACTTCTTTTAAAATGTTCATGGCTTATAAAGGAGCCTTGATGATCGATGATAAGCAGATGGTGGGGCTGATGAACGAGGTGAAGAAAAGAGGGGGAATGGTTACGGTTCATGCCACGAATGGAGATATGATCGACTTCCTGATTGCGAAGAACAAGACCGAAGGAAACCTGGCTCCGCTGTATCATTATTTATCGCAGCCCGAAATAACGGAGGCAGAGGCATCGGAACGGTTTGCTTCCATTGCCGGGTATACCGGTTGCCCGGGCTATATTGTGCACATGACCTGCGAGGGAGCCCTGAATGCCGTACGGGATAATAATCGTCATAACCAGAAAGTATTTGCCGAAACCTGCATCCAGTATTTATTACTCGATGCATCTTTGTATGAGAAGAATTTCGATGGAGCCAAATGGGTAATGAGCCCGCCCCTGCGGGAAAAGAAAGACCAGGAAGCGTTGTGGGCTGGTATCAACCAGGGCCTGGTGCAGGTGGTGGCTACGGATCACTGTCCGTTTAAGTGGGAACAGAAGCTGATGGGCAGGGATGATTTTTCCAAAATACCAAACGGGCATCCGGCAATTGAACACCGGGTGGAATTATTGTACAGCGAAGGCGTAAGAAAAGGGAGGATAACGATGAATAAGTTTGTGGAGGTATTATCCACCAACCCCGCAAAGATATTCGGCATGTTCCCCCGCAAGGGTTGTATAGCCCCGGGTTCTGATGCCGACATTGTTTTATTCGATCCCAATAAAGAACATACCATCAGCGTAAATACCCATCACATGAATACCGATTACTCGGCTTACGAAGGCTGGCCGCTCACCGGTAAAACAAAAACCGTTCTGCTGAGAGGACAGGTGGTGATCAATGACGGAAAATGCCTGGTGGAAAAGGGGAACGGGAAATTCATCAGGCGTGATAAAGTATCCGGGAAGATATAACTAAAATAAAAGTATACATATGCCGCGTATTATTAAGTCAGGGCTCATTCAAATGAGTTTGCCAAAAACAGAAGGAGAGGGCTCCATCCAGGAGATTGTGAATGCCATGGTGCAGAAACACATTCCTTACATAGAAGAGGCCGGTAAGAAAGGCGTACAGATTCTCTGCCTGCAGGAGATATTCAATACGCCATACTTCTGCCCGGGCCAGGATGCCAAATGGTATGAAAGCGCAGAAACGGTACCGGGCCCTACCACCGAACTGATGGCACAGTATGCAAAAAAGTATAACATGGTCATCATTGTTCCGATCTATGAAAAGGAACAGGCCGGCGTTTTATACAATACGGCAGCGGTAATTGATGCCGACGGAACCTACCTGGGTAAGTACCGAAAGAACCATATCCCGCATACCAGCGGCTTTTGGGAAAAATTCTTTTTTAAACCTGGTAATTTAGGCTACCCGGTGTTCCAGACAAAGTATGCAAAAGTGGGCGTGTACATCTGTTACGACCGTCACTTCCCCGACGGGGCAAGGATACTCGGGCTGAATGGCGCAGAAATCGTTTACAACCCATCCGCTACAGTGGCTGGTCTTTCTCAATATTTATGGAAGCTGGAGCAGCCGGCTCATGCAGCAGCAAATGGATATTTCATGGGATGTATCAACCGGGTAGGTGAGGAAAAACCATGGAACCTGGGTAAATTTTACGGCAGCAGTTATTTTGTAGACCCCCGTGGCCAAATATTTGCACAGGCCAGTGAAGACAAGGATGAATTACTTATTGCCGAATTTGATCTCGACATGATTGAGCAGGTAAGAAGTGTCTGGCAGTTCTTCCGCGACCGCAGACCGGAAACCTATGGCAAGCTTGTTGAACTCTAAATAATGTGTTGATTTGGTAATTTGATGATGTGCTGATGCATGGCCTCTCATTTCCAAATCACCAAAATTTCCCAATCACGAAATTGACTACATGGCTATTTCAAATAACCGGCTTTCAAAAGAGCAATACGCTGAGAATTTCACAGACATTCATCCGCCGTTTGAAACAGCGGATGCGGCATTGGTGGAAGCCAACCGCTGTTTGTTCTGTTATGATGCTCCCTGCACCAAGAGTTGCCCCACCGGCATCAATGTGCCCAAGTTTATCAAGCAGATAGCTACCGATAATATCAAGGGATCCGCTCACACCATTTTCTCCAGCAATATCATGGGCGCCGGCTGCAGCAAGGTTTGCCCGGTAGAGAAATTATGCGAAGGAGCCTGCGTGTATAACCTGATGGAAGAAGAGCCGATTGAAATTGCCCGGCTCCAGCGTTATGCCACGGAGAAGGCAATGGCCGGCAACTGGCAGTTATTCCAGCGAAAAGGTTCCACGGGGAAAAAAGTAGCGGTTGTGGGTGCAGGTCCGGCAGGTTTGAGTTGTGCACATGTTCTGGCAAGAGAAGGTGTTGATGTTACGATCTATGAAAAGGAAGGCAAGGGAGGCGGGTTGATGACCTATGGCATTGCTGCCTATAAAGTAACACCGCAGTTTTGCGAAGACGAAGTGAATTATATCCTCGGTATAGGAGGAATTGAAGTGAAATACAGCCAGGAACTGGGAAAAGATATTTCACTGGCCGAATTAAAGAAGAACTTCGATGCTGTTTATCTCGGCATAGGTGTGGGCGTGGCCAGGAAACTGGATATTCCCGGCGAAAAACTCGAAGGCGTTGTGGATGCGATCCAGTTCATTTATGATATCCGGGCAAAGGGCTATCCATCTGTTCCGGTGGGCGATAAGGTGGCTGTGATCGGCATGGGTATGACGGCCATCGATGCCGCCACGCAGGCGAAGCGGCTGGGAGCAAAAGAAGTAACGCTGGTTTACCGCCGAACAGAAGCCGAAAAACCCTGCACTGATGTGGAACTGGATATCGCCAAACTGGATGGCTGCGAAGTAATCTGGCTGGCAGCGCCGCAGAAAGTAAAAGGTTCGGGGGGTAAAGTGAAGCAGCTGGTTTGCAGCGTAATGAAACTGGGTGAGCCCGATGCATCGGGCAGGCGTTCACCCGTAGATACCGGCGAAACCTTTACCATGAACGTGGATATGGTGATCAAAGCAGCGGGGCAGGTGCCGTTTGAAAAACTGGTCAGCAAGTATAAGCTGGATAATACGTACGGAAAATTGGTTGTGAAGGACAAGGCTTCAACAAATATCAAAGGCGTATTTGCCGGCGGCGATGCGGTGAACGGCGGCAAAGAAGTGGTGGATGCCGTGCAGGCAGGCAAAGATGGTGCGGCTGCTATTCTTAGATACCTAAATATTCAATAAGCAATATTCAATATACAATATTCAGGTGACCGATGAAGTAGTGTGATCTCAATTGATAATTGAATGTTGAGGATTGAATATTGATTATTTAAAATAAAATTCTATGGCTGATATATCTTCAAACTTCCTCGGCATTAAATCTCCCAACCCGTTCTGGCTGGCGAGTGCGCCACCTACAGATAAAAAGGTAAATGTGCTCCGTGCCTTTGAAGCCGGCTGGGGTGGCGTGGTTTGGAAAACACTGGGCTCACAGGTGAAGAATGTGTCGTCAAGATATCTTGCGGTAAATTTCGGGGCTAAGAAAATGATGGGGCTGAACAATATCGAGCTCATCAGCGACCGGCCACTGGATTTAAATCTCAAAGAGATCAAAGAATGCATCAGGCTTTTCCCCGACCGTGCCATGGTGGTTTCATTGATGGCCGATAACGATAAAAAAAGCTGGCATGAGCTGATCAGGAAAGTGGAAGATACGGGGGCACATGGACTGGAACTGAACTTTGGTTGTCCGCACGGCATGACCGAAAGAGGCATGGGCGCCGCGGTTGGCCAGGATCCCGAGATTGCCTGCATGGTGGTGGAATGGGTAATGGAAGCGGCAACAATCCCGGTTATAACCAAACTCACCCCCAATGTTCATTCCGTTGTACCTACCGGCAGATCGGTGGTAAAAGCAGGAACGAACGGACTGTCCTTGATCAATACCATTCAATCGGTAACGGGCATCGACCTTGATACATTCGTTCCCAATCCGTATGTGGCCGGTAAATCGGTATTCGGTGGCTATTGCGGCCCGGCAGTGAAACCGATCGCTTTAAAAATGCTGACTACTATTTCACAGGATGAGATAACCAACAAAGTTCCCATTTCAGGCATTGGTGGTGTAAGCACCTGGAAAGACGCTGTTGAATTCATGCTGCTGGGCGCCAGCAATGTGCAGGTTTGTACAGCAGCGATGAACTACGGATTCCGGATCGTGGAAGATATGATTGAAGGCATGAATAACTGGATGGATGAGAAAGGATTTAAAACACTGGATGACTTCATCGGTAAATCAGTTGAAAAGATCACACACTGGGAAGACCTCGATATCAATTACCATCACATTGCCAAAATAAACCAGGATAAATGCATTCACTGCGGTCTTTGTTACATTGCCTGTGAAGATGCTTCCCATCAATCCATCAACCTTGCCTATGGCAAACCTTACAATACCTACACCGTGAAAGAAGAAGAATGCGTGGGTTGTAATCTCTGCAAGCTGGTTTGCCCGGTAAACGAGTGTATTACCATGGAAGAGCACCGGGTGGCCCCTGAATACCTCAACTGGATTGAATTTCAGAAACGGGGGTTACCGCTCAATGATCATTGATCATTTCTGATGGTTCGCTGCCTAAATCGCTGACAACTCGGCTGATATGCCGTTTCATTGAAGCTTGTTTATCGAATGGCCATAAAACTTTACCTTTGGTTAAACGAACTGACTGTACTAATGAACACAGAAACTAAACAGTATGCGAATGGGTAAAAAACTACTACTGCCATTTTTTATTTCTTTTCTCTTTTTTCAGCAGGCATTTTCACAAACAGATATCGACGGGTTGATGATGCAGAAGAACTTCTTCTGTGTGGGTCCAACGGCCGGTTACAGCAGCTGGAAAAATTATTGGGAAGGAACCCTCAAGCGGGAGAACCTGAACATGGGCCGGGTATCCACCACCAATTTTATGCTGATGGGGAACTACGGCATCACCCGCAAACTGAACGTGCTTTTCGGATTGCCCTATATCAAAACAAAAGCGAGTGCCGGGCAAATGGCCGGACAAAAAGGATTACAGGACCTTTCGCTTTGGTTAAAATGGGTGGGTTATGAAAAGAAGATTGCCAAAGGCGAACTGCAGGCCATTGTGCTGGGCGGTTATTCCACGCCGGTAAACAGGTATTCTCCTGACATCTTACCCCTGTCCATCGGTTTGCACAGCCGCACGGCCACCGCCCGCCTGATGCTCGACTATCAATGGAATCACTGGTTTGGTACGGTATCATACTCGTACAGCTACCGCAACAATGTGAAACTAGACCGCTATACCTACTACACCACTGAAATGCACTACAGCAACGAAGTGAAGATGCCCGATGCATCGCAGTGGAATTTCAGGGCCGGCTACCGCAGCGATGTGATCATTGCAGAACTGGTGCTCAACAAATGGACAACGCTGGGCGGGTTTGATATCCCCCGCAACGGGATGCCATTCGTAAGCAATAAGATGAATGCCACCATGCTTGGACTGAATGTCAAATACGAAACCCCCCTGAACGGACTTTCGGTGGTTGCCAATGGTAGCACGACACTGGCCGGCAGAAATGTTGGACAGGCCTCCGGTTTTAATGCCGGCATTTTTTACATCTTCGACTTTGGCAGGAAAACAAAAAAGGAAAAAACCAAAAAAGACGGTAAGTCAGAAAAATAATTGCCATGAAAAAAAACGCCATACTGATCGTAATTGCAGCGGGTATGCTGATGTTGCATTCCTGTTCAAAATCCATCGATGAACAGAACATGCATTACCCGATGATCAACCCGGTACGCCCGGATGCCAATGCCGGCACCTGGAAACCGATCCTGCTGACGGCCGCCAATGAGTTTGCCTGTCCGGCGCCGATCGCCACCACCTCCCCGGATTATGTAATTCAGCTGAATGAAATAAAGAGTTTTCAAAACCAGATCAGCGGTGATGAACGCAGGCTGGTGGAATACTGGGGAGCCGGGGCTGTACTCCGCTGGAATGAGATCATGCGTGAACTGGTGGCCCTGCATAACCTGCCGCCTTACCAGAATGCGGACGGAACCTATCCCGTTCCAAGCGCCAATAATCCCCTGGCCTATCCAACTTTTCCCTTTGCCAACCCGCCCTATGCAGCCCGGGCTTATGCTTATTTAAGCGCTTCGCAGTATGATGCCTTGGTTGCCTGTTATTATTACAAGCAATTGTATAACCGGGCGGCGCCATTTACGGTTGACCCAACCGGCATACAAACCCTTTTGCCAAAATCAACCTTGCCTTCTTATCCAAGTGAAGATGCCGTGGTAATGGGGGTGTCGGTAGAGATGCTGAAACTGCTGTTCCCGGGCGACCAGGATTATATCAACCAGCGTGCAGAAGAACACAAACGGGCAAGAATTATCA
>DMRT01000145.1 GCA_003455235.1 Chitinophagaceae bacterium | reverse complement strand
TTATCATTCAAACAGTTTACCGGGTCGGCCTGGCTTCCCACATTTGTCCAGGTGGCCCCCAGGTCGGTGGAGTATTGAAACCCCGCGCCATCAAACCGTCTTTCTGTTTCCCAAAAAACAGCAAAAGAGATATACGGGTGAGCCACAGAGGTAAAATCGAAACAGGG
This sequence comes from Chitinophagaceae bacterium, assembly GCA_003455235.1. Classification (GTDB taxonomy): domain Bacteria; phylum Bacteroidota; class Bacteroidia; order Chitinophagales; family Chitinophagaceae; genus Ferruginibacter. Next base: position 15,376 of record DMRT01000145.1, on the reverse strand, counting down.
GCTCTGCAGCCAGGAGGCCTCGCCGTTTGAATAAGGGCCTGAAGTTAATCCTCCGGTAATCCAGCATTTTGTTCCGCTTGCGGCGCTGTTAATGGTGGCTTTTACCGGTGTGCCCCAGGCCCAGTCGGAGCCGGTTCCCCCGGGAGTCCAGCCACCATTGGTTGTTTCAAACCCTTCTGTATAAGGAAACGTTGAAATGGGGGTGGCGCATTGAGCCGTTGTTCTTTTAGTGAAACAAAAAGAACAAAGCAGCAAAAAGAGCAGTCCTGCAGTTTTATGTAAAGGCAATCGAAACATCTTTAATTGGCCGGTAAAAATACTCCATTATTCCGGCATGGTAATGACGGGCAGTAGTGTAAAATTGTTGCCCGGACTGTTCTGTAATTGCTGCAAAAGAATTATTCCTCATGGATGCAGGAGAAAATCCCGCTGTTAGAATGGCCCTAACCCCTTTTTCTTCCGACCCTGTATTTGTACTGTTGTAAAACTCAATCATATCCCGGCACAACCGGTACAAAAAATGTTTATTATGCATACAATCAAAAACAAAGTCCAGCTGATCGGAAACCTTGGCAACACCCCGGAAGTTAAAAATACCCAGAGCGGCAAAAAGCTGGCACGCTTCAGTATTGCCACCAATGAAATTTACCGGAATGCCAAGGGAGAAAAGGTGAAAGAAACCACCTGGCACAACCTGGTGGCCTGGGGTAAAATTGCTGATGTTGCCGAAAAATACCTGAATAAAGGAAGTGAAGTGGCCATCGAAGGCAAGCTCATCAGCCGGAGCTATACAGACAAGGAGGGTGTTAAAAAATACATTTCCGAGGTGGAGGTAAATGAATTACTGATGCTTGGCAGCAAGGCCTCTGCCTGATCTTTTTTTCCGAAAGAACCGCTTTCCCGGAATACAGGGAAAGCCTTCTTTCTTTTTGGCTACCTGCTGCAGGTGCTTTTATTCAGATGATCTTACCTTTATAGTAATGCAGGCTGTTGAACACAATGAATTATTTGATCTTGCCTTTCGGTTTGTTACAGAAACTTCGGAAAATATCTTTCTTACCGGTAAAGCAGGCACCGGTAAAACCACTTTTTTAAAATACCTGAAGGAAAACTCCACGAGGAATATTGTTGTGGCGGCGCCAACGGGCGTGGCAGCCATCAATGCCGGCGGGGTAACCCTGCATAGCCTTTTTCAATTACCCTTCCATCCGTTTCTTCCCACAAAAAATCATAAAGATGAACTGTTGGCAAAAATCCGCTTGAATAAACAGCGCCAGCTGCTGCTTCGTAAAATGGAATTACTGGTGATTGATGAGGTGAGCATGGTCCGCAGCGATGTGATGGATGCCATAGATACGGTGTTGAGGAGTGTTCGACGCAATCACCGGCTTCCATTCGGGGGCGTACAGGTGCTCTGCATCGGCGACCTGTTCCAGCTTCCGCCGGTTGTTCAGGCGCAGGAGTGGAAAATTCTGAGCGAATATTATGCTTCGCCTTTTTTCTTTGACAGTTTTGCCATCAAAGAGCTTTCGCCATTATTAATTGAGCTCACAAAGATCTACCGGCAAAAAGAAGCGGGCTTTGTTGATCTGCTGAATAAGGTAAGAAACAACCAGCTTGATGCCGGTGATTTTGAACGGCTGCATGCCCGGTATCTTCCGGCATTTCAACCTGGATCTGCTGAAAAGTTCATTACGCTTACTTCACATAATAACCAGGCCGATCTCATCAATCAGAAACAGCTTTATCAAATCAATCATCCTGCATACACGTTTAAAGCCGTGGTGGAAGATGAGTTTCCTGAGTCGATGTATCCTGCCGATTATGAGCTGGTTTTGAAAGAAGGGGCACAGGTGATGTTTCTGAAGAATGATGTAAGCCAGAAGCGGTATTTTAATGGGAAGATCGGGATTGTTCATTCCCTGGAAAAGGATAAAATCCTGGTATCATGCGGAGAGGAGGAAATAGAAGTAAGGCCTGAAACCTGGGACAATACCCGCTATACCCTTAACCGGGCCGATGGAAAACTGGAGCAGGAAACGCTGGGCAGATTTACCCAATACCCACTGAAGCTGGCCTGGGCAATTACCATTCACAAAAGCCAGGGCCTCACTTTTGATAACGTGATGGTTGATGCTTCAGCGGCATTCAGCAGCGGCCAGGTATATGTGGCACTTAGCCGGTGCACCAGCCTGGAAGGCGTTGTGTTGTTAAACAAGATTCCGCCTTCGGCAATCAGCAGTAATGTTAGCGTGAGCCGGGCACAACAATCGCTGCTTTACAAGGGGTCGCTCCCGGAACGGTTTTTATCAGCACGAAGAATGTTTACGCAACAATTACTGGAAGAGCTTTTTTCATTTTCGTTAATGGCTGATGCTGCACAGCGGCTGAATATATTGGTGAAGGAGCATTATTCATCAATGAATGAAGGGGCGGTGGCATGGACCGGCGAGTTTGCCCGTCATATCCACGACGAACAGGCTGTTGGGATGAAATTCAATGCTCATATTTCTTCCTTATTAAAAAAACCCGGGCCGGTAGAGGAAAACCCGGTTCTTCAAAAAAGAATTACTGATGCGGCCAATCATTTTATTCCCCGGATGGAAAAATATCTGTTACAACTGAAGGGCCATCCGCTCAGTACAGAAAGCAAAGAGGTGGCGGCCATCATCAATGAGTGGTTGAACGAGACAGCTTTGGCGTTTTATAACGCTGTCTTTTATTTAGAATACTGCAGAAGCCCTTTTTCTGTTACCGGGTTTTTGCAGCACAAATTAAAATTAGCGGTTCCGCGGTTTAATCTATCCTGTTATGCTGCCGAAACGGTTGTGAACACGGGTGGTTCTTTGCATGAAGAACTACTAGCCACATTAAAACGCTGGCGGAATATGATTTGTGCCGAATCCGGTCAGCCGGTCTATATGGTGGCTAACCAGGCATCCCTGGCGGAGATCAGTACATGGCTGCCGTCTTCAAAAAAAGACCTGATGCTTATTGGTGGATTTGGGAAAGCGAAGGTTGAAAAATACGGGCAGGATATTCTTGAAATCGTAATGGATTTTTGTGAAAAGCATGGGCTGGAAACAAACATGGTGGAAAAACATACAAGTCCAAAAAAGGAAAAGAAAAAGCAGACAAACGGAGTAAAAGCGGATACAAAAAGTACATCCCTTACATTATACAAGAAAGGCAAAAAAATTACAGAAATTGCCAAAGAACGAAACCTTTCTGTTGCAACCGTTGAAGGACACCTAGCTCATTTTATCGGAACCGGGGAGCTTGATATCAGCGGTTTTGTATCCAAAGAAAAACAGCAACAGATCAAAGATGTAATCTCTAGATTTGGTATTGAAAGCCATAAAGTGCTGATTGAAAATCTTCCGGCGGGGTTTAGTTATTGCGAAGTGAAGATGGTAATTGAAGCGGATAAGGTTACCGGCAAAAAAACATAATCACCGGCCAAAGTCGTCCTGCACCCTTACAATATCATCTTCGTTGCTTGGATTGGCCGGATCGGTATGTTGCCAGATTTCGGCAATAATTCCCCAGTTATCTAGCCCGATTAGGCGATGACGCTCCCCCTGTTTCAACTGGATAATATCTCCGATGTGTAGGTATTTTGTTTCTTTTTCATCATCGGTATCGCTGGTAACAACCCCCGCTGTACCGCCGATCAGCTTCCATATCTCGGCCCTGCGATGATGATATTGCCAGCTTAATCGTTTTTCCGGTGCCACCACCAGGATTTTGGGGCTCAGCTTCCCGGAGATACTGAGATCCTGCCTGGTCAGGTGCGGAAAATACAGCCGGATAAACTTTTCTGCTTCGTCTTCCTCAATTACAAAAAAACCTCCCCATGGACGGCTGTTGTCTTCTTTGCTTATTTTAAGGTGCTGACTGTGGAGGTATTCTGCTACGTTCTCAAAGATGAGTTCTTTGGGGCTGTCGCCCGAGAAATTCAGTTTCATATTGTTTCATTTTATCTCCCCATGAAAACCATCAGTATTTGAACATCGCTGGGATTGACTCCCGAAATTCTGGATGCCTGTCCCAGTGTTCTGGGCTTTATTTTGATAAATTTCTGACGGGCTTCTGTGCTTAATGAATTCAGTTTTTCGTAATTAAAATTCTCCGGGATAACCAGGTCTTCGAGCTGGCTCATTTTTGCAACCAGTTCTTTTTCTTTCTCAATATACGTTTCATATTTTATTTGTATTCCTGCCTGCTCTATTGTTTCGTTGTCAAATGTATGTAGTGCTTCTTTCAGTTTCGAAATACCCGCCATCATTTCTTTCAGGTCCACCATGGGCCTGAGCAGGACCTGCGACGCTTTTTGTTTTACGGATAATTCAGCAGATTGCACCTCTTTCAAAAATCCGTTGGTTTCATCTGGTTCCAGGCTGGTTTGAAAAAGTATTTCTTTTACTTTTTCAATGTTGGTATTTTTTTCTTTTACCTTATCCATTCTCTCCTGACTTGCCAAACCCAGGCGGTAGCTTTTTTCTGTCAAGCGCAGGTCGGCATTATCCTGCCTTAGTAGGGTTCTGAATTCAGCCCGGCTGGTGAACATGCGATAGGGCTCTTCAGTTCCTTTATTAATCAGGTCATCTATCAATACCCCTATGTAGGCTTCGCTTCTTTTTAAAATAAAGGGATCCAATCCTTTGGCTTTTTGGTGGGCGTTAATTCCTGCCATTAATCCCTGGCAAGCGGCCTCCTCATATCCTGTTGTTCCATTTATTTGGCCCGCAAAGAACAGATTATCAATTAGTTTTGTTTCCAGGCTGAATTTAAGCTGCGTAGGTGGGAAAAAATCATACTCGATCGCATACCCCGGGCGAAACATTTTGCAGTTTTCGAATCCGGGAACCATTCTAAGTGCTTGATATTGAATGTTTTCTGGAAGAGATGTGGAGAATCCATTCACATATATCTCTATCGTATTTATTCCTTCGGGCTCTACAAAAAGCTGGTGGCGGTCTCTTTCGGAAAAGCGGCTTATTTTATCTTCGATACTTGGACAATACCTTGGCCCGGTACCTTGAATGCGGCCCTGATACATCGGACTTTTGTCAAAGCCGGTTTTTAAAAGTTCGTGAACTGCATCATTTGTGTATGTGATCCAGCAGCTTTTTTGATCCTCTGGTCGAATGTGGGATTTTTTTAAATAACTGAATCCCACTATTTCATCATCGCCCTTTTGCTCTTCCATTTTTGAATAATCCAGGCTTCGCCCATCAATTCTAGGTGGAGTTCCGGTTTTTAGCCGGTCGGTTTCAAACCCCAGTGAAACAAGCTGTTCGGTAATACCCTCGGAGCTTTTTTCTGCAATTCTTCCTCCGCCAAAATTCTTTTCTCCGATATGGATTACTCCATTCAGGAAGGTCCCATTAGTTAAAACAACCGCTTTCGCCACTATTTCATGGCCTAGTCCTGTTTTAACTCCCCCAACGACGCCGTTTTTAACAAGGATCCCTTTAACCGTATCCTGATAAAAATCAACGTTTTGTGTATTCTCCAGCATTTCACGCCAAGTACTGGCAAACACCATTCTGTCGCTTTGCACCCTTGGGCTCCACATGGCAGGACCCTTAGATCTGTTCAGCATTCTGAATTGAATCATGCTTTTATCGCTGACAATTCCACTATAGCCACCAAGAGCATCTATTTCTCTAACAATCTGCCCTTTAGCAATACCGCCCATTGCCGGGTTGCAACTCATTTGGGCAATAGTCTGAAGATTCATGGTAATCAATAAAACCCGGCTTCCCAGATTTGCTGCTGATGCTGCCGCCTCACAACCAGCATGGCCAGCTCCAACGACAATTATATCATAGTTCGGAAACATAAGTGCAAAGTTAAGCTTTCGCTTCTGGCAAGTGGGTGTTTTTGTTTCACGTGAAACAAGCTGGACTATTTGAAATGATAGCTAAGGTACTCGTCTTCTTTTTTTCGCATAACCTGCATTTCGGCTTTTGTTTTATCCCTAAAGCCGCATAAATGCAGAGCCCCATGAAATATTACCCGGCAAATTTCTTCTTGTGTTGGTACGCCCAGGCTTTGGGCATTGTCGAGCACACGATCAATGCTCACATAAATTTCTCCTTGCACCTCCTCTTCGGGGCCGGACAAGTCAAATGTTATGATGTCTGTGAAGTAATTGTGTTTCAGAAAGGTGTTGTTTATGACTTTAAGGTATTTATCTGAGCAGAATACATAGTTAAGCTCGCCTAATTGCCTTTTCTCTTTTTTGAAGATAAGTCCAACAGTTCTTTTTATGCGAGTTCTGTCCCTGATATTATATTTCCGATCGTGAAAATGAAAATTTATACTGTACATGGTCTAATTTCTAAAGTCGAAATTATAGAACAATACCGAATCGGTAACTTTGTATCCAATGAGAAAAAGATTGTCAGAAATATCTATTGGTAAAACAGTAACAATCTGTGAGTTTGAAAACGATGAGATTTTTTTAAAACTCATGGAAATGGGTTGTATACCCGGGGAGCCGATTAATGTTGACCAGGTTGCTCCCTTAGGAGACCCCATTTCGATTTCTGTAGCAGGATACAGGTTAAGTCTGCGGTTAGATGAGGCTGAAAAGATTTGGGTAGAAGATAATATGGTACAAAGCGAAGGGTGATTTTATTATAATTAATTGATTTTCAATTTATTAATGAAAGTAGGTCTGTATTTTGGATCGTTCAATCCTGTGCATGTTGGTCACTTGATAATAGCAAATTATGCAGCCAATGAAACAGACCTTAACCAGGTGTGGTTTATTGTTTCGCCTCAAAATCCCTTTAAACAGTCCGCTTCATTGCTGAATGAATATCACAGGCTTCATCTGATAAAATCATCTATTGACGGAGATACCAAGTTAAGAGCCAGCAGTGTTGAATTTTCATTACCAAGACCATCTTACACCTGCGACACATTAGCCTACCTTGTTGAAAAGTTCCCGGATAATCAGTTTTGTCTTTTGATGGGGAGTGATGGATTTCAAAATCTAAATAAGTGGAAGAACTATGAAACCATTGTAAAAAATTATCCCATCTACATCTATAAACGACCGGGGTTTGAAATAGAAGAAACACATGGTGCCCAAATCACAATTTTGGATGCCCCCCTGCTCGAAATTTCGTCAACCTATATACGGGAGTTGATAAAAAACAAAAAATCAATCCGTTTTCTTGTTCCGGATGTTGTGAAAGAAGAAATTGAGCTGGCGGGTTATTATAAGTCCTGATCAGAGAATCCAGCCGAGTAATAAACAAAATACCACAATAACCGGTGCCGGGATTTTTGACCGTTGTAAAACAAGGAAGGTTCCGCTTATTACGATAAGACTAATAATGCTGTCGTAAGTGAATGTAAAAACAGCTGTGCTCTTTAATAAAAACATTGTGGCTGCAATCATAATGCCGACCACTGCAGCATTAATCCCTTCCAGAGAGCGGTACACCACCACATATTTTTTTAATGTTTGCCATACGGGGAAGAAAAACAGAACCAACAATGCGCTGGGTAAAAAAATGGCAACAGAGCCGATGATGCAACCAATAATCTGTGCTCGGGGTCCTTCTTTCTTCAGCGCCACACCGCCAACAAAGGAGGCAATGGAAAAAACGGGCCCTGGTATAGCCCGTACCATTCCAGCTCCGGTCAAAAGTTCACCCTGGTCAACTTTAATAAGGTCTGGGTTCCGCTTTATCACTTTTTCAGATGTCGGCCTTGCCACATACTGGTCAAGCATCAAAGGAATTAACACGTCTCCTCCTCCAAAAACAAAACTTCCAAAACGGTAAAAGTTTTCAAATAGGTTATACTGCTTACGGTTTTCCCATCTTTGTTTCCTGGCGGTTTCACTCAAAACTCCTGCCACAAGAAAGATCACCACAAACAGCCAGATGTTTGTCCAACGGATATGTCTTGGTCTGATAACCTCTTTTTCTGGTATACGTTTGTTACTAAAGTTGGTGGCTATCCCGCCGCATACAATCAGCGCCGGGATAATCCAGGGTGCCTTAAAAAGAAAAAAAGTAATGGCGGCAGAAACCAACATGATTACCCGGGTAATGGTATTCCTAATACTGATCTGGTAAGCCTTAAAAGCCGCATAAGCAAGAAACCCGATAGCCATTGGCTGAATAAAGCGGAAGATATTGGTCTGAACTCCGCTTTTTTCTATAGTACCCACAATAAAAGAAAGGAGTCCCATTAAAAAACACGCAGGAAAAATCCAGATGATCAGTGTGATTACCGCCAGTTGAATACCTCCCCTTTTATATCCAATCAGAGTAAGGGTTTGAGTGGATGAAGCTCCAGGAAGAAGCTGGCAAAATGAAATATATTCCATCAACTCTTCCTTTGTAAGATCGCGGCGCCGGTCAACAAATGTTTTTAAAACCATCCCGGTATGACCCTGGGGGCCACCAAATGCAGTAACACTATGCAATAGCACTGCCTTTAAAAAAGGTATATGCCTGATCAGTTTACTAACTGCCAAATGGTGGAATTTTAATATCCTAAGGTAAAATAAATTTTTTTTGAAGGCGGCTTGTAAAATCAACTGAAATATAGCAAACCAGCATTATTGGAATGTATACTCCGCAACGGCATTGATTATCTGTTTTCCGAATTCCTTTCCGGAAAAATGTTTAGCCATTTTATATGTGGTTACAGCCTTTAGTATACCCATATCAGACAGTTTCACCCATTTATTATCCGCATACTTGTATTTTTGAAGCGAATAGCGGATGCTGTCCGCTGAATACTCTCCTACAAATTCTACCCTGATTTTTTTAACCCCTGGTGTTACTTGTGTTCCAAGAGCATCTATACCATCCAAATAATGCATTACGGGGTATTCTTCTGTCATGAAATTCTTAGACAATATCTGCATCCGGTTCTCTTTATAAAAAACCACTTTACCAAAACTGTTTCCTGCAATAATATTCCTCAGGCTATCATTGAAATTAACCAATTCAATGTAAAATGTTTCTTTCTTTGAATTTGTTTCTTCCGAACATGCGGAAAAAAGCAGCATAAATAATAAAGGCAGCATAACCCAGCGAATCCCCTGCTTTTTTATTTTATAAACCATACTGTGCGCTGATTTTAAGCATTAGGTCAATTGGTTTTTTAGCGGCCAGCCTGATTTCTTCGTCCATCGTGATTTCAGGCAGTTCGTATTTCAGGCATAAATACAGCTTCTCCAGTGTATTTAGTTTCATATGCGGACAATCGTTACATGCACAACTGTTATTGGGTGGTGCAGGAATAAAGGTCTTATCCGGACTGTTTTTTTGCATCTGGTGCAAAATTCCCGTTTCTGTTGCCACAATAAATTCCGTCCCGCTATCTGATTTTGTATAATTTAATAATCCAGTCGTGCTGCCTATAAAATCTGCACGTGCCAGCACCGCTTCTTCACATTCTGGATGGGCAATAAACTTAGCCTTTGGATGCCGCTGTTTTAATTTAATAATCTTTTCCAGGCTGAATATTTCGTGAACCATGCAGGCCCCGTTCCATAACACCATATTGCGGCCTGTTTTTTTGTTAATATAAGCGCCCAGGTTCTTGTCTGGAGCAAAAATAATGGGTTGATCCACTGGTAAACTTTCTACAATTTTCTGTGCATTGGAAGAAGTACAGATGATGTCACTTAATGCTTTAATACCGGCAGAACAATTAATATAGCTGATTACTTTGTGCCCCGGGTATTTTTCTTTGAACAGTTTAAATAAAGGAGGGGGTGCTGAATCACTAAGTGAACAACCTGCTTTAAGATCCGGCAATAATACCTTTTTACCCGGGTTGAGTATTTTTGCCGTTTCTGCCATAAAATGAACGCCGGCAAAAACAATAATATCAGCATCTGTCTTTTCTGCCTGCTGCGCCAACCCCAGGCTGTCACCAATATAATCCGCCACATCCTGTATATCCGGTTCCTGGTAATAGTGAGCCAGGATGATTGCATTTTTTTCTCTCTTCAGTTTTTCAATCTCTGCAAACAGGTCAATGGAAGGATCCACTTCAATATCCAGGAAGCCGGCTTGTTCAAGGTTTGATTTTGCGGTGTTGATATCTGACATAGTATGTATTAATACTTATTATTTAAATAATCACCTACTACTATTAGGGCTGTGTATTTGTGGAAATATTTACTCCGTACCCGTTTGCAAAATTAAATTGTTTCACTTATTAACTATCATCCACAGGTAATTAACATCCATTATTATCTATTCATTAACCCGGGTTGGCTTCTACAACTGCTTATTATTTATTCCGGAATATTTTTATCCCGCCTTGTTAGTAATAAATAAGGTGGAAAGAAATCAGGGGAAAATACCACTTTCCCCCGTTGATAAATAAGGTATAAAAGATGAGTTTAACACCCCGTGTCCTCCATCACTTTCCTTGCGTGAATAATATCCCCCACTTATCCTAATTAAAATTTTGACGACGCCCGGCTTTTCAACAACAAACAGTGGATATCAACATGTCGGTGTTAATATCCGTAAACCTGGTTTAATAAACTTTCCTGTTTCCCCAACCCAGAATAAATAAAAAATTTATTTAATCGATGTAAAATGCAGTATATAAAGGCTTTTTTGGGCTATTAATGCCGTTTTGAATGCTTTTTACCCTATTTTTGCCCTCCATTTTAATTTTATATAAGTATGCAAATTATCCAGGGAATTCGTGAAAAAGGGGCCGCTATCGTAATCGCGGTCATTGCGTTGAGCCTTATTGGCTTTATATTGATGGATGCCAAACAACAGGGCAACCAGATATTTGGCTCAAGGTCTGATAATATCGGTAAAGTAGACGGCTCAGCCATCAGCTATAACGAGTTTAAGAAAAAAGTGGAGTTTTCAGAACTCCAGGAAGAACAGCAATCCGGAAGAAAACCCAATGGATCCCGTTCTGCCCAGATAAGGGAGCAGGTATGGGGCCGGCTTACCGCGGAAAAAGTATTTTATGCCGAAGCGGATAAACTGGGTATCGATTTTACCTCTAAAGAACTGGAAACAATCTTAAAAAGCAGCGATCCCTCTAACCCGCTGATGCAGGAAAAGGATATGGTTGATCCGCAAACCGGCAAGCTCGACATTACCAAAGTGAACCAGGCCATCAGCAATATTAAAAAAGCAAAAGACGAGCAGCTCGATGTAATCAACGAACAGCTGCTGAGCCCGCAAAAGATCAGCAGCATATCCGGTAAATACTTCGCTATGCTCAACGCCAGCGCTTATTATCCCACCTGGATGCAGGAAAAAGACATGGCCGATAAAAAAGAATTTGCTAACTTCTCATATGTAGGTATACCATACGGGGTGATCAGCGACAGCACCATTAAAGTAACCGATGCCGAGATTGAAAAATATATTCAGTCACACAAAGACCTGTACAAGCAGGAGGCCGGCCGCACCATATCATACGTAAGTTTCAGCCAGCTGCCGGATGCAGCAGACAGCGCCCGCGTTAAAACCGTGGTAGAATCACTGAAAGATGCATTTGCTGCCGAAACCAACATCAAGAACTTCCTGGCAAGAAACGCCTCCACCATTGATTTTGATACCAACTACCAACCCAAATCAAAAGTTGGTAGTATTGCCATTGATTCAATAATAAAACTGGCACCCGGTTCTGTATACGGTCCGTATGTTGACAAAAACAGTTTCGTTCTTGCCCGCTACCTGGGATCACAGACATTCCCGGATAGTGTTACCGCCAGACATATTCTTATTGCCACCGTGAACTCTCAAACCGGTGAACCAATTATGGAAGACAGCCTGGCTAAAAAGAAGGCCGATAGTATTTACGCGGCGATCAATGCGGGGGCCGACTTTGCCGCTATGGCCCGCCAATTCTCCGAAGACCCCGGAAGCAAAGACAAGGGCGGAGAATACAAAAATGTTTATTACGGGCAGATGGTTCCAGAATTCAACGAGTTTATCTTCACTAAACCGGCCGGATCAAAAGGGGTGGTGAAAACACAATTCGGATACCACGTGATGGAAGTAATCAGCCAGAAAGGCTCAGCCCCTGCGTATAAAATTGCATTCCTCGGAAAAGAAATCCTGGCCAGCGAAGCCACCATTGAAAGAGCAAGCCTCGAAGCCACCAAACTGGCAGCCCAGAAAGATCCCAAAAGTTTTGATGCATACATTCAGAAAAACGGGCTGCGTAAAATATCTTCTTCTGCCCTGATCAAAGAGAACGATGCACAAACCGGCGAACTCCAGGATGCCCGCCAGCTGATACGCTGGGCCTTTGAAGCAAAAAAAGGAGAAATCAGCGACCCGTATAATATCGGGGATATGTTTGTAGTGGCCATGGTTGATAAAGTTTTCAATGAAGGCACCCAGGATGTGGAAACTGCCCGACCCATGACCGAAGGTGTGATCCGGGATCAGAAAAAAGCAGAACAGATCATCAAGAACCTCGGCGCAAACCCAACTCTTGAAAAAGCCGCTTCGGCCTATAATAAAGAAGTGATGACCGCGGGACTTGATTCTTCTATTACATTTACCACCCCGATGATCAACGGTATTGGAAACGAATCAAAACTCATTGGTGCCATCTTCAATAAGGCCAACCTCAATAAAGTAGCACCACCGCTGGCCGGAAAATCAATGGTGTATGTGTTCAGGGTGAATGGCATTGCCAGCAAGGCCCCGGACACCGAAGCTGAACTGGCCCAGTTCAAAAACCAACAGCTGTCAGCTCTCAGAAGCCAGGCAGGCACTTCCTGGTTTGAGGGACTTCGTAAAAAGGCAACCATTAAAGACAGCCGCAGTAAATTCTATTAACCGCATTGTTAAATACCTTTAATCGTAAACGGCCCGCAGGATTCCTGCGGGCCGTTTTTCTATCTTTGCAGTATGGAACAGGAAACATTTGTAAATAAAGTTTCTGAAAGCGGGCTGATCACCGTTGACCTGGAGGATTATTACCCGAAAGAAGAAACGGCGATCTTCGATATGAAGGATCATCTTTTTATGGGGCTCATCCTGAAAGAAAAAGATTTCAGGGAAACCATGAAGACCCTTGACCCCACTCCTTATCAAGGCAAAAACGTGGCGCTTTTTTGCTCGGCCGATGCAGTGATACCCATGTGGGCCTACATGCTGGTGGTAAGCTATCTTGAACCCGTTGCCCGGGAAATTGTTTTTGGCAATACCGATCAACTCAAACAGTCGCTGCTGTTAAAAAATATTTCAGCAATAAATACGGGAGAGTATACAGACAAGCGGGTGGTGATAAAAGGATGCGGTGATCAACCCGTTCCTGAAGCAGCGTATGTGGCCGTTACCAACCTGCTGCGCCCGGTGGTAAAAAGCATCATGTACGGCGAACCCTGCAGCACAGTTCCAATTTATAAGAAGAAATAATCCGAGCTAAAACCACCCCCGCCGTCGGAAAATGCGGAGCATCACCAGCGGAATAAAAAGCATCAGCCCTACAGATATAAAAAACCCCCACCTGTTGTGCAAAAGAGGAATGGCTTCAAAGTTCATCCCGAAAATGCCGCCGATCACCGTTGCCGGCGCCAGCAAACAGGTTACCACCGCCATCACTTTCATCACTTCGTTCATCTTCAGGTTTACATTGCTCAGGTACAGGTCGTGCAGGTTCATCATCATATCCCGGTAATTTTCAACCAGGTCGTTTGCCTGTAAAATATGATCGTAGATATCCTTGAAATATTTCTGAGTACGTTCTTCTATTAATTCAGTATCACTGCGCAGGATGCCGTTCACTAACTCCCGCACCGGCGCCACACTTCTTTTTAATACAATCATCTCTTTCCGCATCAGGTTGATCTTTGCGAGGCTTTTGGTGTTGGGGTGACGTACAATATCTTCTTCCAGCTCTTCAATCTTTTCACCGAGCTTCTCCATCACCACAAAATAATTATCAACGATCATGTCGATGAGGGAATAAAAAAGAAAATCAGCGCCGTTCTGCCGAAGCTTCGTGTTGTTTATTTTTAACCGCTCCCGCAGGGGATTGAATACATCCCGTTCGGGATCTTCCTGGAAACTGATCACGAAATTTTTCCCCAGCACAATGCTGATCTGCTCAAGCTCCACGGCCGAATCCTTTTCATTGAAGTAAAGCATGTTCAGCAGGCAGAACAGGATGCCATTGATCTCGTCGGTCTTGGCCCGTTGCCCCAGGCTCAGTATGTCTTCAATGATGAGGTTGTGTATTCCGAAATGATTGCCGATATTTTCCACATCAGTTTTCCGCAATCCATCCACATTGATCCAGGATACCTGCGGGGAATTCATATAGGGAAAGCAATCCGGCACCTGCGTCATTTGCTTTACCGAAATACCCGCGGCGTTATAATCGTAAACAAAAATTACGGTCTGATCAGGCTCCTTTCTTTCGGCAGCCACCGGCTGGTTTACCTGCAGCACTTTTTTAGTACGCAGCAATTCCAGCGGATTCAGTAAATAGGAAAAGTATTTTTGCGGAGCCATATCAATGCATGGAAGGACAACGATTGAATGAAAATAGCAATTTTATTTCGAAACAACCAGTACCGGTTACGCAGTTCACCGGCACATCAGCCCCTCTTGGCGTAGTACCGTTTTTTAAAATTCCGGTTTCTGTTCTGATTGTTGCCGCCCGGCAGTTTGGGCATTTGTTTTTGAGGCGCTTTTACAGGCTCAGCAGAAACATTCAACGCAAGCGGGTAGGGATGCTCGGTAATTGCCGGAATGGTTTTTCCTATAAGCTTCTGAATGTCTTTCAGTGAATCTTTTTCTTCTGTGTCGCAAAAGGAAATGGCAATACCGCTATTGCCGGCCCTTCCCGTACGGCCGATGCGGTGTACATAGGTTTCCGGAACATCCGGAAGTTCAAAGTTGATCACGTGAGACAGCTCGTCGATATCAATTCCCCTTGCCGCAATATCGGTGGCCACCAGCACACGGATCTTACCGGTTTTAAAATTACTCAGCGCATTCTGCCTGGCATTCTGCGATTTGTTGCCATGAATGGCCGCTGCGGTAATGTGGTTCCTGTGTAAAAACTTCACCACTTTATCCGCTCCGTGTTTGGTTCGTGTAAACACCAGCACGGTGGTTATCTTTTCATCCTTCAGCAGGTGCAGCAACAGGGAGGGCTTATCCGGTTTTGCCACAAAATACAGGCTTTGCTCAATGGCTTCCGCTGTTGATGAAACCGGCGTAACCTCCACTTTGGCGGGATTGGTGAGCAACACATTCGCCAGCTTCTGAATTTCGGGCGGCATGGTGGCAGAAAAAAACAAGGTCTGTCTTTTTACAGGCAGCTTGGTGATCACCCGCTTTACGTCGTGAATAAACCCCATGTCGAGCATGCGGTCGGC
>DMRT01000247.1 GCA_003455235.1 Chitinophagaceae bacterium | reverse complement strand
GGTTCACCACGTCGTTGGCACCCAGCACCAGCACTACATCGCAGGTTTTGAATTCGTCGTTGGCCTGTTCCATCTCCAGTAGCTTTTCATAACTCACATCGGCTTCGGCCAGCAGTACGTTCATGTGACCGGGCATGCGTCCGGCTACGGGATGAATGGCATATTTTACTTCCACTCCTTTTTCCGCCAGTATCTTTTCCAGCTCATGGCAGGTATGCTGCGCCTGTGCCACTGCCAGTCCATAGCCGGGAACGATCATCACTTTGTTGGCATAGGCCATTACCATGGCGGTATCGCTTAAGCTGATTTCTTTGTGGGCGCCCTGCTCTTTTTTGCCGCCACCACTTGCGGCGGTTGCTCCGCCACCGAAAGAACCGATCAGTACATTGGTGAGTGAGCGGTTCATTGCCTTGCACATGAGTATGGTAAGCAGGGTACCCGCTGCACCAACAAGAATACCACCGGTGAGCATGGCTTTGTTATCATAGAGGAATCCGCCGCAGGCTGCCGCCACACCGGTGAATGAGTTGAGCAATGAGATCACCACCGGCATATCGGCGCCGCCAATGGGCATCACAAAAAGAATTCCGTAGATGAATGCAAAGAGACCGATCAGTATAAATGGAAGATAAATGCCGCCGATGGTGGAACGATAGGCAAACACCGCTGCAGCCAGGGTAAGCGCCAGCACAATCATGTTCACAATATGCTGCCCCTTGAAAGAAAAGTCTTTTACCCGGCCGTTCAGTTTTCCCCAGGCGATGATACTTCCTGTATAAGAGATGGTACCGATGATGGCGCCAGCAGCAATGGTAATATAGGTACCGACAGACACAATATCCGAGAAGGCCATATCCGGCGAGGCCTTGTGCAATTCGTACACGTGATAGAATTCTGCTGCCGAGATCAGCGCCGCACAGGCGCCGCCCATACCATTGAAGAGGCTCACCATTTCGGGCATGGCCGTCATCTTCACTTTTTTGGCTGCCAGGGTTCCAATAATGCCGCCGATCAGCAGGCCTCCGAATATCCATCCGTAGTTATGCAGTTTTTGCCCTTCGCTTTCATAAAGAAAAATAGTACCGAGGATGGCGATGGTCATACCCGCAGCGGCCACCAGGTTTCCCTTACGTGCCGAAGCAGGATTGGAAAGCATCTTCAGCCCAAGAATAAAAGTGACTGATGCAATGAGATAACATATCGTAAGCAGGTTCAGTTCCATTTGGCCGTTGGTCCGTTTATTGGTTTACTTGTTTATTGGTTTGCCGTGGTTATTTTTTCTTTTTAAACATCTCCAGCATCCGGTCTGTCACCACAAAGCCACCCACCACGTTCAGGGTGCCGAGAATCACCGCCAGGAATCCAAGTATCAATGCCAGGTAATTATCAGCTTCGGCTTTGCCCATTACAATGATGGCCCCGATGATGACCACGCCGTGTATGGCATTGGCGCCGCTCATCAGCGGTGTATGCAGTACACTCGGCACCCGGCCAATCACTTCAATACCTACAAAGATCATGAGGATCACGATGTAGATGATCTGCTGGTTGGCGGATATCCAGTTCAGAAAATTTTCCATATTACTTAATTTATCATTTCCCGGATGCGGTCGTGCACCACCTGTCCTTCGTTGGTGATGCAGGTACCCAGTACCAGGTCGTCTTCAAAATTCAGGTTCAGCTGCCCTTCTTTTGTGATCATCAGTTGTAAAAAGTTGAGGATATTCTTTCCATACATCTTGCTGGCATCGCTGGGCATACCGGCAGGCAGGTTTGAATTGCCCACAATACGGATGCCGTTGTGCATTACGGTTTCATTGTTCCTGGTCAGTTCTGTATTTCCTCCTGTTGCTGCAGCAAGATCAATGATCACGGAACCGCTTTTCATGGCATTCACCATGTCGGTGGTAATCAGCAGCGGCGCTTTTTTTCCGGGTATCTGTGCCGTACTGATCACAATATCCGCCTTGGCAACACTCTCGGCGATCTTTGCTTTCTGGCGTTTCATAAAATCTTCTGTTTGCTCCACGGCATACCCGCCCGCCTTACTGGCATCAGCGGCACCTTCCACTTCCACAAATTTGGCGCCCAGGCTCATCACTTCTTCTTTCACGGCCGGGCGGGTATCAAACACTTCCACCACGGCCCCTAACCTTCTTCCGGTTGCAATGGCCTGCAGCCCTGCCACCCCGGCGCCCAGTATCAGCAACTTTGCCGGGGGAATACTTCCGGCAGCCGTCATGAACATGGGAAAATATTTCGGGAAAAGATCCGACGCATGCAGCACGGCTTTGTAGCCGGCAATATTGGCCTGGCTGCTCAGCACATCCATGCTTTGTGCTCGGGTGGTGCGTGGCAGCATATCCATACTGAAAACAATAAGCCCTTTTTGCGCCAGGTCTTTCATCAATGCCGGGTTGAAGAGGGGCTGGTATACTCCCATCAGGATGGTTCCCTGTTTGATGGAAGCCAGCGTATCTGTTCCGGGATTATTTAAAGAAAGGATGATCGCAGACCGGCTGATGACTTCCGTGCGGCTCACAACAACTGCGCCGGCTTCGGTATATTTATCATCGGAAGCGAAAGCATTGGTACCGGCACCCTGTTCAATACAAACTTCCACGTTCCATTTTTTAAGGGTGGCAATGTGCTCGGGCAACAGGGATACCCGGGTTTCAGGAGATGGTTCTTTTAAAACACCGATAATCATACATGCAATTGATGCGACTAAGATAGGAAAAATTGCCCCTATCCCCTAACGGTCATTATTAAAACCGGATTACGAAATGCTGGGGAGTCTTAAAGTCGGGATTAATAAACACTATGCCGATGAAAAAAAGGTCGATGGTGAGGGTAACCGCGGGGTTTGCCTTGATCGATGTCCAGGCTTCTTCCATCTCAGGGCTCCAGTGAATGTCGTCGAATATGAATATGGAGGAATCCGTTGAGTGGTTTAATAACTGCTCAAAATAGTTCAGCGTGGGTTCTTTGCGGTGGTTACCGTCTATAAAAGAAAGGTTCACCGGGCTGATAGCAGGCAGCAGCATGGGCAGCACATGATTAAAATCACCGGTTGTAAGCCTGATATTTTTTATACCTACCCGTTCAAATGTATTGGCTGCAAGGGCACCGATCGCTTTTGAACCTTCTATGGTATGAACGTTTGCCAATGCGTTTCCGGATGCCAGGTACGAAGTGGTGATACCGAATGAAGTGCCAAGTTCCAGTATCATTACCGGTTTGTAATAATGCACTATCCTGAACAGGAGTTGTGCGTATTTTGCCGGCTTCAACGAAGAGGCGGCTATAGCTGCCACCGCTCTTTTGGCTGACCGGGTAACCGATGAACCGGCGCCGAGGTCTTCCACTTCTATTTCCCTTTTCTGCTGCAGCAAATTTTTCCGGGCGGTTTCAATCACCGGGTAACAATCGTAAAACGCATTATCCCGCAGTACCTTTTTAATAAAATCAAACACAAAGGGAGAATGCACACCATGCCCGTTGCCGCTGGAAGCGGTAAAATAATACTGAAGGTATTTTTTTCCCAGTTGGAATTTACTGTACATGCTGTTTCAAAAATAAGGAAGGATAAGGGAGTTTTCTTCGCTGGTTTGCCCACCAGTATAAAAATACTAACAGCCCGGTGATGATTACGCTGTTTATAACATGTGCTTTGATCAGCTCCACCGGGTAATAAGACCAGGATGAAGGGAGGTAATCCGCATTATAAGAGAAAAGCCGGCCGATTGCTCCTGCATTCTGCAGCAGCACAAATACAATGGTAAGCAACCAGCTGGTCCGGAAGCGCCGGAAAAAGAAAAGCAGACCGGGAAGCAGGGTTAATGCCATATGCGTGTAATACCGGGTAAACGAAAATGTTTCACCCGAACGGAAAGCGTACCATTCATAGGTATTTTGTCCATACCAGGCAATGAACAACTCGGTAAGATTTGAAAGTATGGTCAGCAGGTTAATCCAGGCAAGCAGGGTGTTCTGTACATACAGGAAGTTATAGGTTTCATTCCGCCAACGGTTGCGCAGAAAAAGGAAGAGTACGAACAGGATGATCACCGCAAAGGTATAAGCCAGGATATAGTCACTAAGAAAACGATAGAATCTATAAGAAGGAATATCGATCATTTCTTCACCCAGGTTTGAAAGGAGTAGGCGAATGAATGTTTATCATCGGCCGGAAAATCCTGGTTCTGTGCAAGGGTCCATGTGCTGTCTTCAATGGCCGGGAAGAAGGTATCGCCATCCGGTGCTGCATGAACCCGGGTAAGGTAAATCTTATCAGCCATGGCATATGCCTGTTTGTATATTTCACCGCCACCGATCACAAAAATTTCTTTGCAGTTTGTTTCTCCGGCTTTTTTTATGGCATCGGGCAGGTCTGTTGCCACCAGAACGCCTTCTGCCTCCCAGCCGGCCTGCCTAGTAATCACAATATTGAACCGGCCGGGCAATGGTTTATTCACCGATTCAAATGTTTTGCGTCCCATGATCACGGGCATGCCCCATGTTGTGTTTTTGAAAAATTTAAGATCGTTGGGCAGGTGCCAGAGCAACTGGTTGTTTTTACCAATGGCATTGTTTTCGGCGGCCGCAACGATGAGAGAGATCATACCGGTATAAAATTAAAAGGTAAAAATACGGAACTTGATCCTTCCCGCATTTTTACCTTAAAGGCGAATGACGAATGACTATTATTTTTCTAATTCTTCAGAATCTTAAACTCCACCCTCCGGTTCAGCTGGCGTCCGTCGGGGTTGTCCGAACCATCGGGATTGCTGTTGGGCGCCACCGGTTTGGTTTCGCCATAACCCTGTGATACAATCCTCTTCGCCGCAATGCCTTTCGAAAGTATGTATTCTCTTACCGATTTAGCCCGGTTATCACTCAGCGTCATATTGTAATCATCCGAGCCTTTGCTGTCGGTATGGGCGCTCATTTCAATTTCAATATTGGGATATTCATTCAGGAAGCCCACCACCCGGTCGAGTTCCACAAAGGATTCCGGCCGCAGGCTGTATTTGTCAAAGTCGAAGAATACATTGTTCAGCCGGAACACCTGCCCGATCTCAATGGGTACCAGGTACAGGTCTTTATGAATTTCTTTGTACCCGGCCTTTACGAGTGAATCGAGGTTCAGGTTTTCGGAAATGGCAAAGAATTTATCGGCCGATGCCCGTATGCTGTAGTTTTTATCATAGGGTAACACAATTTTGAAGGATCCGTCGACCGGGCTTGAAACACCATTGCCTGCTTCGGCACCGTCGGGCAGTGTTTCATAGATCAGCGAAGCGCTCAGCGGCTGTTTTGTTTTTGCGTTGTATACGTTGCCGTTCACCAGCACCACCGGATTTGGTTTTTCCTTTTCCATCAGCTTCA
>DMRT01000246.1 GCA_003455235.1 Chitinophagaceae bacterium | reverse complement strand
CCACAATGATCAAAATGCAGGTGGGTTAAAAAAACATCGGTGATATCGTCTTTGGTGAATCCATGAGCGGCCAGCGACTTATCCAGGCTGTCGTTGCCGTGTAAATAATAATGACCAAAGAATTTGGCGTCCTGTTTATCACCCATGCCGTTGTCGATGAGGATGCGTTTTCCCTCATCCTCAATCAGCAGGCAGCGCAGGGCCCAGCTGCACATATTGTTTTCATCGGCGGGATTCAGTTTGTTCCAGATGCTTTTAGGCACTACTCCAAACATGGCGCCGCCGTCCAGTTTAAAATAACCTGTGTTGATGGTATATAATTTCATGATTGTTCTGCCTGTTGTTTTTTCAGTGCTGAAAATAAGATCAGTAAGCCGATAAAGAAAAAGATCATCAATGCCAGTACCGAACCCCGTTGTGAACCCGTGAGTTCAGTAATGTACCCGAAGCTGAACATGCCGATCACCACGGCAATCTTTTCAGTTACGTCGTAAAAACTGAAGAAAGAAGCGGTATCCTTTGTTTCCGGCATCAGCTTGCTGTAGGTACTCCGGCTCAGCGACTGGATGCCGCCCATTACAAAACCCACACAGGCGCCCAGTATATAAAACTGCACAATGGCTCCTTTGGGGATGAAATACGCGGCAATGCATATCAGTACCCAGAAGAACACCACCATCATCAGCGCTTTGAAATTGCCGATGCGGCCCGACAGCTTGCTGATAAAGTAAGCACCCGGTATGGCAACCAGCTGTATCAGTAAAATGGCGATGATGAGATTGGTTACAGGAATCTCCAGTTCTTTTTTTCCATACAGCGTGGCAGCAAGCATTACCGTTTGCACGCCCATATTATAAAAGAAGAAAGCACCCAGGTACCTTTTGATAACAGGCATGTGCCTGAGCTGGTTCCATACTTTTCTTAATTCTTTGTACCCATTGGTGATGATGTTGCCGGGAGCTGAACTGCTTCCGGCTGCAACAGGTTTAGGTAATCTTGCCAGGGAAAAATAACCAAAGCCGAGCCACCAGATGCCTACCGCCAGGAACGACACCCGGGAGCCTTCCCCTTCATTGGCAATACCAAACCAATCGCCCTTCATTACAAACGCAAAGCAAATCACCTGCAGCAATACGCTTCCTACATACCCATAGGCAAAACCTTTTGCACTCACCCGGTCCCGGTCTTCCGGCGATGCAATTTCCGGGAGAAAGGAATTGCTGAATACATAACTGCTCCAGAAGCAGATGCAGGCCACGATCATACAGGCAATGCCCACCCACAGGCTATGGATGTCTTTAAAAAAGAACATCATACTGCAGGCAATACTGCCGGTGGTGAAGAAAAAAGCCATGAAGCCTTTTTTGTTGCCCTTGTAATCGGCAATGGAAGTAAGAAGCGGCAGGATAAGGGCTACAATCAACAGGGCAAAACCCAGTGCATAATTATATAATGAAGTGTTCACAAATTCCCTGCCCATGAAGCGGACATAGCTGATGCCATTTTCCGTACGTTCCGACGCAATGGATTCGAAGTAGGCCGGGAAGATGGTGGATGTTATCACGAGGTTATACACCGAATTGGCCCAATCGAACATGGCCCATCCATTGATTACTTTTTTGGAGGCAGTTTGCATGTTTGCTTGTTAAGGTTCCCTGAAAATAACAAATATCACCGTATTCATACAAAAAATAACCCCCGCTTGTGCGGGGGTTTGAGCAATGCGTAAGCAGTTGGCAATGGCTCATTGTGCGAAATCAGAAATTGGTTTGGCATAACCCAGGTTCTTAAAAGGCTCCAGCTTGTTATTGGTGAGTTGTATCACCACTGGTTTTTTATCAAACACCTTTTCAGAAATAAAGCCGCCAAATAATAAAAACTTATTCTCGTAGCCTTCGGTAAGCTTCGTAGCGTCCACCACAAAGTTAAGGTGAAACGTGTCTTTTGTCTTCACCAGCTGCACGGTGGATTCGATGCTGTCCTGGAAATACTCCTGCTCTTTCAGGTACGCAGCCAGTTTTTTAGCCAGCACTTCCTCCACGCCATCACCTTTATAATATACGTTGTGTTTTTTGTCCAGTTTGTATTCCTTGCCGTAGTTCTGCTGGCAGCCTGTTGCGGCGGTGATGAGTACAGCAGCAAACAGCAGTATCCGGAAATGTCTCATAATGGTTCGTTTGAATTACATAGGTAGTTACAAACAGCCTCCACAGCAATACCCAACGCTGGGTATTTTACCGGCTGATGTATCCTGTATATATCAGGATGAGCAGCACAATGCCCACAATGATGCGGTAGAAGCCCCATACACGGAAACCGTATTTTTTCAGGAAGCCGATGAAGAACTTAATGGCCAGCATGGCTACTATGAATGCCACCACATTGCCTATGGCCAGCTGCTTCATTTCGGCAGCGGTAAAACCACCAAAGTCTTTATAATATTTATACAGCTTGTACCCCGTTGCTGCCAGCATGGTGGGCACCGCCAGGAAAAAAGAAAATTCTGCCGCTGCATTACGGGTAAGCTTTTGCTGCATACCGCCGATGATGGAAGCAGCACTGCGGCTTACGCCCGGGATCATGGCAAGGCATTGCCACACGCCGATGATAATGGCCCGGGTGAAGGAAATGTCTTTTTCGTCGTCAATGCTGTGTTCTTTAAAAACCTTGTCGATGAACAGGAGGATGAGCCCGCCCGCCAGCATGGTAACGGCCACCGTGAGTGAACTCTCCAGCAGGGCATCTATTTTTTTTGAGAACAGGAGCCCCAGGATGATGGCAGGCACCACCGCAGCGGCCAGCTTTACATAGAACTGCCAGTTTTTAAAGTCGAAAAATTTTTTCCAGTACAATACCACCACGGCAAGGATGGCGCCCAATTGAATGGCAACGGTGAATACTTTGCTGAAATCGGTGGAGGTAAGATTGAGCAGTTTTTCGGTAATGATCATGTGGCCGGTGGAAGAAATGGGAAGAAATTCCGTCAGTCCCTCCACAATGGCAATGATGATGCTTTGAATGGTATCCATCAATCTGGTGTTTTGATGATTTGAAAATTTGGAAATGAAAAACCGATCTGAAAACCTGAAACCATCTTCAAATTTTCAAATCGGTTAATCTTCCGGTCGTATTTGTTAGTTGCTTTTTGATTTCTTCATGATCGCAAAGATCTCGATCACAAAACCGGCAATGATCAGGATGGGGGCGATGGTGATCCGGGTAGTGCTGTACACTTCGCTGTCGTTAAATACCTTTGTATCGGTGCTCTTGCCGCCCGCCATTAAAAAAAAGCCCAGGGCCAGTACGGCCAGCCCGATCAGCATCCACATATAATTCTCTTTTCCAAACAGGGGATTGGAACTTCCTCCCGCCGGTGCCTGTTTTTTTTCTGTACTCATTGGTCGTTGGTTGAAGGATGCAAATTAGTATAAATCATCCAATTTCATGCGCAGGTACTTGATCACCGAGCGATGGGTGCTGAACAGGGTGATACAGATGCCCAGCAATACAATGATCAGGAACAGCAGCATCATGCTGGCATTGTCGTGCAGCACTTTAAACCCGGGCGCCAGTGATTCAATCAGCGTAATAGTGGCCCATACCGCCACAATGGCAATGCCCGAGGCAATCAGCCCGTTGATGATGGCCCTTACGTTCAGGGGCCGGGCAATAAACCAACGGGTGGCGCCCACCATCTGCATGGTTTTTATCAGGAACCGGTTGCTGTACATGGCCAGGCGGATGGTGTTGTCAATAGAAAAAACAACCAGGATGGTAAGGATGATGGCGGCAATCAGGAAAATATAAGCGGCTGTTTTTACAAACTTGCTCACCTGCGACAGGGTTTCGGTGGGAAACTGGAATTCCTTCACCAGCCCGGGATAGCGGTTCAGCAGGTCGGCCGACAGGGCATCCAGGCTGTCCTTCTGCACGTGATCGGCTTTTACATAAAAGTCAACACTCTCCGGCAGCGGGTTCTCATCCAGGAATTTTTTCCAGGTGGTATCATTGTCGGCATTCCATTTGGCAATGGCCATCTCCTTGGTCACATACTCCACGTTTTTTGCATACGGAAGAGAAGCCACATAGGTCTTCAGGCTGTCGATGTTCTTCTTGGGTGCATTCGGGTTCAGCCAGGCATGCACCTGGATGTTTTCTTTTACATAATCACCGGTTTTGCGCAGGTTCAGGAAGAACCATCCCACAATACCGAACAGGAATAATACCAGCGATACACCGATGATGGCATAGGCATAGGTGGGCTTGCCTCTTTTACTGCTTGCTTTTCCGAACTGGGCCATAATCTTTATTCATTTGGGGTTAGTAGATACGGGGTTTTTCAGCGTCGCAAAAATAAAGGTTTTTAGCTGCTTTGCCGTATTTTTGCTCACTTCGAAACGATTGCCTGCCTGGTTTATTTTTTATACCGAATGCGAAATGTGCGGAGGAAGGATAAATAACTTTTCATTCACATTTTTAAATGGGATTTGGCTTAGCGGCCAAAATAGAGAAGGAGCTTAAAAAAGTTCAATAACGAGATAAAATACAAGAGTTCGACGTCAATAAAGCTGAACAGCGTTTTAGAAGCCGGGCACAAAAAAGAAACAGATAAATGGAATACGATTTCAGAAAGATCGAAGAGAAATGGCAGAAAGACTGGAAGGAGAATAAAAGATACCAGGTATCCAACAACTCCTCCAAACCAAAATACTATGTGCTGGATATGTTTCCCTATCCCAGCGGGGCCGGACTGCACGTGGGCCATCCCCTGGGTTATATTGCCAGCGATATCTTCAGCCGCTACAAAAGACTGAAGGGTTTTAATGTGCTTCACCCGATGGGCTTCGACAGCTTTGGCCTGCCCGCCGAACAATATGCCCTGGAAACCGGCCAGCATCCCGCCGAAACCACCCGCCGGAATATTGCCACATTCAAAAGCCAGCTGGATAAGATCGGTTTCTGCTACGACTGGGACCGCGAAGTGCAAACCAGCGATCCGCACTATTATAAATGGACACAGTGGCTGTTCCTGAAACTCTTCAACAGCTATTTCTGCAATACCCAAAAAAAAGCAAGGCCCATCAGCGACCTGGTAAAAAAATACGAAACAAAGGGATCGAAGCATTTTACCGCCGAACAGTGGAATGCTTTTTCAAAAAAAGAACAGGATGATATCCTGATGCAGCGCCGCCT
This sequence comes from Chitinophagaceae bacterium, assembly GCA_003455235.1. Classification (GTDB taxonomy): domain Bacteria; phylum Bacteroidota; class Bacteroidia; order Chitinophagales; family Chitinophagaceae; genus Ferruginibacter. The sequence goes on along the minus strand of DMRT01000246.1, from coordinate 1,366 downwards.
GGCCTTCAGCGCCTACGGCGAAGTGAACTGGTGCGAGGCGCTGGGCACCGTACTGGCCAATGATGAAGTGGTGAACGGCGTAAGCGAACGCGGCGGATTCCCGGTGGAAAAAAGGAAAATGCGCCAGTGGTTTCTCCGCATCACGGCCTATGCCGACCGCCTGCTGGAAGGACTGGAAACGGTTGACTTCAGCGATTCGATGAAAGAAATGCAGCGCAACTGGATCGGCAAAAGTGAAGGAGCGGAGATTGATTTTGCCATTAAAGCAAACGACGCAAAACTGCGTGTATACACTACCAGGCCCGATACCATTTTTGGTGTGGACTTTATGGTGATTGCTCCTGAACATGAACTCGTGGATAAAATCACCAGCACCGAACAACGCACTGCCATCGACGATTACCTGAAATACGTGAAGAGCCGAAGCGAAAGAGAGCGGCTGGCCGAAGCCAAAACAGTGACCGGTTGTTTCACCGGCGCCTATGCCATTAATCCATTTGATGGACGGGAAATTCCTATCTGGACGGCAGAATATGTGCTGGCCGGTTATGGTACCGGTGCCATCATGGCTGTGCCCTGCGGCGACCAACGTGATTTTTCTTTTGCCAAACATTTTAATATTCCCATCACCAATATCATCGGTAGCCATTATAACGGCGAAGAAGCAAATCCTACAAAAGAGGCAATTCTCGAGAACTCCGGTTTCCTCAACGGGCTGCTGATGAAAGAGGCCATCGGTGTTGCCGTGAACAAAGTGGAAGAACTGGGCATCGGCAAACGCAAGGTGAATTATAAAATGCGTGATGCCGGCTTCAGCCGCCAGCGTTATTGGGGCGAACCCTTCCCGGTTATATGGAAAGAGGAGGTGGCCATTCCGATTGATGAATCATTACTGCCGCTGGAACTGCCGCATGTAGATAAATACGGCCCCGGACCCAGCGGCGAAGGCCCGCTGGCCAACCTTACCGACTGGATCAATACGCCGGAAGGAAGAAGGGAAACCAGTACCATGCCCGGATATGCCGGCAGCAGCTGGTATTTTTTGCGCTACATGGATCCGCACAATAATGAAACATTCTGCAGCCGCCAGGCCAGCGATTACTGGAACCAGGTTGACCTGTACATTGGCGGTACCGAACATGCCGTGGGGCATTTGCTGTACAGCCGTATGTGGACGAAAGTGATGTACGACCTGGGTATGATTGGTTATGAGGAACCATATAAGCGATTGGTAAACCAGGGGATGATACAGGGAAGCTCAAGATTTGTCTACAGGATTGTGGGAACCAATCAATTTGTTTCTGCGGGTAAGAAGAATGAGTATGATGTGCATCCCCTGCATGTGGATGTAAATATTGTAGATGGT
>DMRT01000194.1 GCA_003455235.1 Chitinophagaceae bacterium | reverse complement strand
ATTCGCTCAACTGGTTCCTGTTCCGGGAAACACTGATGCTGGTGAACTACAGCAGCCGCACCATCAAAATTGTGATCCCGAAAAAAGAAGTGGTCAAACTTATTTTCTTCAAGCTGTTCTATATTTTTTACATGATTGTATTGCCTGCATGGCTCCTGCCGTTCGGTTGGGGAACCGTGCTGCTGGCATTCTTGCTGAACCATTTCATGGTATCGCTGATCTTTGTGGGTGTGCTGGGTGTATCGCATTTATCCGACTATGTACAGCACCCCGCCGCCGGCGAAAACAATCAGCTGAGCATGAGCTGGGCCAAGCTGCAGATGCAGACATCTGTTGATTACAACACCCAAAGTATATTTTTTAACTGGACACTCGGTGGTTTCAATGCACACGCCCTGCATCACCTGCTGCCCAATATCAGCCATGTGCACTACCTGAAGATACTGCCCATCTTCCGGGAACTGTGCCGCAAACACAACATGGTGTACATGGAGATGCCTTACCGGCAGGCCATCCGATCTCACTTCCGTTTTTTAAAGGGGATGGGAAACCACGAACATTTTAAACCGAGAAAATTTGAGAGATAAACATATTCATATTGAACAGGACAGCAACCTGCTGAAGCAGATCTATGCCGATGTGGAGCAAAAGCTTTGCATCAGCCCTAAGGAAACAGCCAGGTTGCTGGTATTAAAATTCATGTTTTATTTTTCGTTGATGAGCGCCTGTTATACGCTCTTTTTCTTCACCCGGCATGAAGCCATGCTGTTTGCTACCTACATTGTTTTTGGGTTGCTGGCGGTACTGCTGGGCTTTAATTTTGCCCACGATTTCTGCCACAACACCATCTTCCGGAATAAAAAACTCAACCAGGCAGGCTTTATTGCCATTTATACCCTGCTGGGAGCACATGCCGAAGCCTGGAAGTTCAGGCATATCCATTCACATCACTATGCACCCAATGTACAGGAATACGATTCCGACCTGCAGATCACCAGCCTGATCCGGGTGGAGCCAGGCAGTACATACAGGTGGTTTCACCGCTTTCAGCATTGGTATGCTCCGTTGGCATACACCACCTATTCGCTGTACTGGGTATTCATCAAAGATTGGGTGATCTATTTTACAGAGCAGGATGATCCGCAAAAAAGTAAATGGGGATACCATCTTTCGTTCTGGCTGCAGAAGATATTATATATCGGCTATTTAGTGGTGATACCGGTGCTGTTCACGTCATTCGCATGGTACCTGGTGCTTGCTGCTTTCCTGGCCATGCACTTCGTGCAGTCTCTCTTCCTGCTTTTTACTTTTTTTATGACACACCATGTGGAAGAAACAGCCTATTTCAGCGCCGATGAGCAGGGTTTCATCAGCACCTCGTGGTTTACCAACCAGGTAAAGAGCTCTAATGACTTTCACCCGTTCAGCAAAACGGCCAATTTTATTTTCGGCGGATTTAATAACCACATTGCCCATCACCTGTTTCCCCACATACACCATGCGCACTATCCAAAACTGAACAGGATATTGTACCGCTCGTTGATGCGGCACAATATCCGTCCGAATGTAACCACGTTCACAGGGGGTGTTGTTTCTCATCTCCGGCATTTACGAAACATGAGTAAACGGGCCTGATATCTTTTACTTAATTTCACTGATCCACTGGCTGGCGAAAGCCCTCGCTGTTTCCACCGCATCTTTGCCGGCCCGGTAGGCCATCTTCCAGCGGCTGCTTTTGCGTTCATACTCGGCTTTTACAAAATATTTTTTGTTGTTCTTTTCGTACAGCTGTGCATCATAGTCGATGCCCTCGGTAGCCTCCAGAAAATTCTGCAGTTTCACCCTGATGTACAGCAGGTGGTTGGCCGGGTAGGCAGCTTCCCACTCTTTCATGCTCCGCTCCCATCCTTCCTGCGTCATCTTCTTCAGCATCTCGTAGTTCTGCGCCCAGGCTTTGATCGTTTTGTTGTTGGGGTCTTCGGCGTCTTTCAGGTTCTTCTTGGCCTGTTCCAGCATCTGCTCCAGTAACGCCTTTGTTTGCGGTGTGGCTTTTTTCAACCCTTCTTCCGAGTTGGCCACAAATTCCTTCGCCATTTTGATCATGTTTGCCCTCATTTCTTCCGGTGTATCAATTTTCTGCGGCGGGGCGGGCTTATTGCTTTCCTTCAGCGCTGCATATTCCTTTTTGAACGCATCCGAAGCAGCATACTGCTTTGCGTAGGCAGCCAGGTCTTTTACCACCGTGGCCCGGTCATTCATCAATACTTTTCTGACGCCGTAATAATCCAGTGAGCCACTCAGCAGGCTGCCGGCTATTTTATGATCGGCGGCCGACTGGGTAAGGCCCAGCTGTTTCAGAAAATCTTCTTTCATCTTCTGTATGGTAAATGAGAAGAGGAATAAACTGATGATGACGAGGATCAAACCCGCAATGCAAAGCCGCAGTCGGGTGATCATCTTATTTAAGAGTCTCTTTCGCATAAAGGGATGTTTTAAATGGTTACATTAATCATGGCGGAGCCTGGCAGCAGGCTGATGTCGGAAACCGGCGATGCCTTACTGGCTGTTTTACCGGCTTCTTCTTTCTTTATTTCCACCGACTCCTGCTTTTCAGGCTGGTTCTTTTTCATGTCCCTGTCGGCCAGTTTCATTTCGGCCATAAACCAGAGTGTGAATGCCAGCATCAGTGCTGTAAGCTGTATCCCGAATTTTAATTTCTGCATGTTGAATGTTTTTATGGTTTTTACTTGTTTTTGTTTTTGACAAGGCAAAGTTGCTTCAGAAACAGGCGCCCGGGAAGCACTGCATGCATGAGTTGCGCCGTTTGCCGGATGAACTGCGGATCCCGGTAACAGCAGGTCCCGAAGGGGGTTGACGGGAAATCCATTCCTCAATTCATGTTGCTTTTTCCGCAGTTCACCGGGCCCGGAGATGTTAAGGGCCTGTGAACGGGTATATTTACATTTATTCCATTCAGCATAAACAACATAGCCATGCAGTTACGGATCACCTGGAAATACGTTGCCGCTTTTATTGCTCTCCATTTTATCATGGGAGAATTGCACGAGCAGGCTCACATCAGCACCGGATATTTTATTTGCGGCTGTTACGGCCCCAGGGATTTTAATGTGTGGAGCACCTGCGAACAATGCGCAAACCCGGCCTGGGCTTTCCTGGCCACCCTTGCCGGGCCGCTTTTTTCCTGCAGCCTGATGTGGCTGGGGGCCAGCTGGTTCAGCAGGTCGCTGAATGAAAACAAACGAATGATTGGCTTTTCCCTGCTCTTTGCCAACCTTCCTTTTGCACGGATCTTTACCGCCCTGGTGGGTGGCGGCGATGAAAAAGTGGTCGTCCAGGCATTATTGGGCGATACCGGCAATTCGCTCAGCAGTAAAATAATTGCTGCATCGGTTGTTCTCCTGGTTTGCCTGCCGCCGATACTGATGGTTGGTAAAAAGATATTGAACAGGCACCGCTGGGGTATTGTAGCCGGATTTTCCATCATCCCTTTATTGTACGCAATGCTTTACCAGCGTTTATTTCTGAACTGGCTTTTACAAAAGAAGGTTTTACCCGAAGTGCATATTGCGGGAACACCCGACATCATCCTGTATCATTTTGGCATCATGCTGATCATCCTGGTATTCTTCCGGCAGGGTTTGATCGAACTGAAAAAAAATACCCGGTAAAACATTCATCGTTTTACCGGGTAACACTGTTTTTAATATACCATTATTGCTTATCCAGCCATGCAACGGCTGCCTGTATTTTTTGATCATGGGCATGATCAAAAAAATTGTCGCCGCCGTTTATTTCAATAACAGGCCGCACATTCTCCTGGTACGGCTTACCATACCGGTCGGTCATATAACTCACCGCCAGTACCATCCCATAATTGTCCCCGGCCAATAAGAACCCATCGTTTGCCGTGGTATACCCCCCGCTGGCCTCACCAACGAGGATGCTTTTATCCCGGCCGGTAAAACTGATGGCCAGCCCTTCGCCCGAACTGCCGGTAACCGGGCCGATGATAACGGCCACCGGCATTTTGCTGAGGTCGCCGCAGTTGTTTGCAAGCGAAGCCCTGGTTACTCCATCCATAATGATGCTGTTATTCTGCACCGTGGTACGGCCGGTAATATTTCCCTTCTTATCTGTTGATATGGACACATCGCCGTTGCCCAGTACATTGCTGAGTCCTGCCAGCATGGGAGCGATATTACCACCTGCATTCAGCCGGAGGTCGATGATGATTCCCCTGGTTGACGGCGTAATCACTTTGCACAGCGAATCCTGTATGCGTTGTGCAAAACGGGTTACCTGGTCGGCGGTTTGCCCGCCAAAAAATGGAATGGAAATATATGCATACCGGTCGTTCACGGTACCGCAGTATATCTTCGCCCCTTTTGATGCGGCCTGTTTTATATCAGCGGATACCCGGCCCGTATCGGGAGAGAAAGCCGGATTGTGATAGTCCTCCTCTCCAAACACCAGCCACCCATGTTTATCGCCCAACGCATTAAATGCGTATTTAATGCCGGGAGCGGCCTCTTTGTACGTCCTGGCATTTTTGGTCATGCGGTGAACGTTGCCGGTCATTTTTTTCCAGTTCACCCGTCCCGCAAAAGCCGAGTGCTTCTGCATGGTATGCAGGGCGCTGTCGATGAAGATCCGTACACTATCCGGCTGCTGGGCCCGGGCATGTAAGGAGTGCAGCACAAAGAGAATCACAACAATTGGTTTCATGGTGGTTGGTTTAATTGTTTGAAAGCTGGCTGATGGCTGTCTTTATTTTGGCCGTACCGGGATACAGCAGTTCGTCAACGTATTGGCCAAACAGTGCATAGGGATCGTATTGGGCAAATTCTTTACTCATCCTTGTTACACTGATTCTATAAAGATCATTCGTGAAAATTTCCTCTGCAGCCGCCCGTATCTTTTCGGGCCTGGGCAGTTCTGTTTTTAAGTTAATGCCGAGTTTGAAATAACCCACCCGGGCACAAATCTCGTTCTTTCCTTCGTGAAGACCTGCCACGATCATGGGCAGTTTGTTTTCGATGCCCAGCATCACGCCGCCATAGCCGCCGTTGGTGATGTACACATCAGCATAAGGCATTACGTCGTTGAACGGAATAAAATCCTCGATGATGAAATTGTGATCGGGGAAACGTTCCCGCAATGCGGCTGTTCCATTACCGCCGGTTGTTGCCACCACCAGCACACCGGTATTTTTAAATGCACGCAGGGTGGGCACCAGTATTTTTTCTACGTCTTTTTCCACGGTACCCTGTGTAACCAGCACCACTTTTTCAAACTGGTTCAGCCGCTCATCAAACCAGGGATTGGCTGTGCTGCCCGAGAGGTAAGGGAGCAAGGCCCCGATATACCGGATATGACTGCTCAGGTCGCTGCGGTAGTATTCAAAGCCCGGCGTACCACTCTGCAGCATCAGGCTCGACTTCTGGATACCACTGTCAAACAGGCTTTCGCCGTTATGAGGGATCTTGTATTCATCGTACATGCGGAACATCACTTTATTGGGCGCACCAAAGATCAGCTTGCCGGAAATTCCACGCAACACGGCCTGTTTTATTTTTCCGAAGAAAGAATAGGAAGGCAGCATACCCAGGCCGGCCGGCGGCAGGTCTTTGGACGTTTCACAAAGCGGGAACACGCCGATTGAAATTACAGGTACCTGCATCAGCTCCTTTACAAAGGGGATCCCGGTAAAGGCAATATCAGCCACCAGCAGGTCGAAAGAAAACTGCCGGCGAATCTCCCGTATATCGGCATAATATTCGGGCCCCCGTTTGATGAATGCATTGATGATATCAAATTTCAGGCGGCTGATCTGTGTTTTGTGTTTCTCCCGGCCGGGAAATGCTTTGTCGAAATCGTTGTTGCTTACGTCCACGGCTTTTTTAAAGGGGAAGAAAGGGATCTGCAGCTTACCAAGTTTTTCCTGGTAGGTGGGTGATGTGTACCAGCGTACATCATGACCTGCGGCCTGCAGGTATTTGGCCAGGCCGGTAAGGGGATTGAAATGTCCATCGGCCGGGAAACTGGCAAACAGGATTTTCTTTCCCCTGCCCTGCGCTGAACGGGCAGACGGATTTTGTAAAACGGGTTGGTTGTTTTGCATGGCTATACTTTTTGTTTGTGATTAAAGTGCAAGTTTACCAACGGGCAAGTCCGGTGAAAATGCCAGCATGACTGAATTGCTCATAATGACGCATGAACCGTCTGGCCGGCAGGAAATTCAAAAACAATTCATCCGGGGATATGGGCAGTTGGTGACATATATATACAGTTCATGCAGTCATTTCTGCAATTAATACCCCGGTTGGGTATATTTGGAGTGGAAATTAAAATCAGTTACTTGCGGATCATTACCATTTTACTGGCACTGCTTGTATACTGCCGGGCGCTGTTAGCACAGGATGCCCTGCAGTATTCCTTTACCCATTATTCGGTGAACAGCGGGCTGGCTGCTTACAATACCACCAATGCAGTACAGGACGACCAGGGGTATATGTGGATCGGCACCATCAATGGCCTTCAGCGGTTTGACGGAAGCCGCTTCCTCACCTTCCGCCATAGCACAGCTGATAAAAATTCACTTCCCGACAACACCATATCGCAGTTACTCTTCGATTCGCAAA
>DMRT01000095.1 GCA_003455235.1 Chitinophagaceae bacterium | reverse complement strand
TCATCGATTCAATGTCATTCGGGTTAATGGTATTAAGCAGGTTGGAAGATCCGGCAATCCCGTTTCCTTCCACCGGAACACCATCAATCACGATCAGCGGGTCGTTGCTCGCATTCAGCGAAGCGCCACCGCGGATGCGGATACGGCTTCCGCCACCAGGTGAGCCACCACCCGTGGTTACTTCCAGGCCGGCCACTTTACCCTGCAGCAGTTGTTCGGATGAATTCACCACACCCTGCTGGAAGTCTTTGGCATTAACAGATGTTACCGATCCGGTAAGATCACCCTTGCGTTTGGTACCATATGCCACCACCACCACTTCATTCAGCTGCTGGTTAACCTGTACCAGACTTACATCAACCGATGATTTTCCGGCAACAGCCGATTCAAAAGTGGCAAAGCCAACCGATGTAAATACCAGGGTGGCATTGGCAGGAGCATTGATTTTAAATGTTCCGTCTGCAGCAGTTTGGGTGATCGTTTTACTTCCCTTCACGGTGATCGTAACTCCGGGAACAGGTGAACCATCTTTAGAATCGGTTACTTTACCGGTTACGGCATTCTGTGCCAATGCGGCGAAGGAGCATGCCAGCATTAAAAAGAAAACGGACAGAACGCGGGAGAGTAGTCTATTACTTTTTCTCATAAAACAAGCGTTTCGTTTTTTAAAAAAATTTGCAATCTGATTTGTACTTTGCGTACATTCTACACACTTAAAATGTGTAAAACTTACACAAAGTAAAGTATTTTTCGGGAATACCAATTTTTTGTTAATTATTTTTTTACCGGGGGGGCCTAATATTTAAACCCTAAAGTCTCGGCCTAAAAGTCAATACCCACCCACTTCTTCTTCTTTTTGGCGTATTTCTCGAAATTGAACTTGTAGAGCTTCCCCGGCCGGTGCGGCACATCCTGCTCCATTTCGTCAATATCGATCAGAAAGTCCATCGAAAAGAACTTTTTCCTGAAATTCCGTCGGTCCATCTTGGTGTTCAGTATGGCTTCGTAGAGGTTCTGCAGGTCGCGAAGCGAAAATTTCTTCGGCAACAGGTTAAATCCCAGCGGGTGCTCCTGTATCCTTTTTTGCAGCCACTTGTAACAGGCTTCAAATATTTCCTGGTGATCGAATGCCAGGTCCGAAACACTGTTTACATCATGCCAGTGAAGTTCGTTATCCAGTATTTTTAGTTTGTGGTGCTGCACATTGATCAGCGAGCAGTAGGCAACGGTAACCACCCGGCCGGCCGGGTGCCGGTTAACAGAACCAAACGTGTGAACCTGTTCCAGGTAAACGTCATCTAGGCCGGTACGTTCTTTCAGGATACGGTAGGCGGCATCATGTATATCTTCCTTGCCCCCTACCAGGTCGCCGAGCAATGACCACCTGCTTTGATATTTTTTCAGATCACTGCGGATCAGCAGAACCTTCAGTTTGTTTTCGTCAAACCCGAAGATGACACAGTCAACAGACAAGGCGATTCTGTTACTGCCCTGCACTTCGGTCTGGATAGCCTGGAGACTTTTAATATTCTTCACAGAATTTCCATTTGCATCAGATACCATAAGCGTAGTTTTTATCTCAGTTAAAGGGATTATTTAATGAATTTGATGGAGTGACCTTTTCCGTTCTGTACCAGTCGTACAAAATAACAACCGTGCGCCAACTGACTGAACTGGCCCGCCAGGGAAACCCGGTACTGGCCTGCTGACTGAGTAACAGTGAAAAGCACTTTCATACGCCGGCCATACGAATCATACAGCATACCGGTTACTTCTCCCGAACCCGGAACGATATAGTCGAGCCAGGGATTTTCATTCACCGGATCGGGCGATATCTTAAGTCCAAAGCCATTCCGGATATTGGTGATCTGGTTATTGTATGTATTGGTGGTGAACTGCGATGCTGTATAATTACTGATGGGCGTAGTGGAACAGTTAACACTCACCCGCCAATCATATGTTGCTCCCGGAACCAGGCCGGAAACGGTAACAGAGCCGGTGGTAACAGAACTGGCCGCATTGTTCCATGTGCCCGAGCTGGCTGCCTTATATTCCACCGTATAATAATTTCCGGCAGATATGTTCCAGTTCAATGTTGCCGAACTGGTGGTAAGATTTGTAACAGTTAATCCTGCCGGTGCTGCCGGTGTTGGATTAACAACCACGGTAATCGCAGCACGCGGACTTTCACCACAGCTCTGCGTCTGGCTTACATAATATGTAGTACTTCCGGCCACGGTTGTAGAAGGTGTAGGTGCTGTTGCACTTCCGGTACCCCCGGTGGCTGCTGTATACCATAAGAGATTTGTTCCGGCTGCAGTAAGCGGAGCCGCTGTTGCATTCCGGCAATACGTAACAGGAGTTGTAACGGTTGGAGCAGCAGTACTGGCCGTAACATTTACCACAATGGCAAAACGTGGCCCTTCACAACCAATCGTCTGGCTCACGTAATACGTGGTGCTTCCCACAACTGCGGTGGAAGGTGTGGGAGCCGTTGCACTGCCAGTACCACCAGTGGCAGTAGTGTACCAAAGCAGGTTGGTACCGGTAGCAGTTAAAGGAATAGCTGCAGCACCTACACAATAGCTGATGGGCGTGGCTGCTGTGGGCGCTGCCGTATTGCAGGCGGGCACACTCACGTAAATATGGTACTCACCTGGTTGCAGGGTGACTGTTTGCGCCGCGGTAGCCAGTGTAAAGTTGCTGCTGGTTGCTCCATTGATGCCAGTTCCGGTTCCGTTGCTGATATAATTGGTCCAGCCCCCGGTTGACTGGAATGTAACCGACCTGGATTGAGCAACCACATCCAGGTTTGCAACCACGGTTACTTTTAAACCACTGCTGTTGGGATCAGCAATCTGGAATAATTTATATAACCCGCCATTATTATTAAAATCGTAAGTAAAGCTTGTGTTATTGAAAATTGCCGGATTATTCAACCGGAAATCAATGATACTTTTATATACATCATATAGGTGTCTCCTTTCCGGCACATTCATGTATTCCCAATGCGGTGGCTTGGGAGCTACATTTGAACCTCCGAACACTAGTGAAATATCGTATCCTCTTTCCTCAAACTGCCAGATCATTTTTGGACCGGGCACGGTAAAAAATACCGATGCGGCTGCTTCTTCCCTGGCCAGTGCAGTGGCAAGTGTTTTTACATTATAGCTTCCGGATGAATTACCGAAGGTGAGGTTTTTATACATGGTGCGCTCTTCATCATGACTTTCCATGTATCCTACTTCAGCCGGATTGCTGTATGCTTTTTTAGGATCGGTGTACACAATGGGGGAAATATCGGAGTTGGTTGTATATCCCATGGTACACTGGTTATACACAAAGTTGTTGTTACCCCAAAGCATGAATCCATACGTGGCATATTCCTGTTCTTCCTGGCAGGGAAGCGTACCGAGAAATTCCAGTATCATGTATGTGCCCGGGTGTGTGGGTATGGTTCCATCGTAGTATCGTTTCAGGTTGGCTACGCGGCTGGCATCATAGTTTTCCACCGTAGTGGTATTGGAAGGGGTTTGGGTAAATCCTTTGGCCAGGTCGAAACGGAAACCATCCACCCGGTATTCATTCAGCCAGTGATTCAATGAACGCTGAACCAGGTATTGGGTAGCCGTTGAAGTGTGATTAAAATCGTTGAACACACTATACGGGTGTGGTGCAGTTACATTCAGCCATGGGTTATTGGCGGCCGGCTGGTTGGTGGAAGAATTCCAGTACATCTTTGCCTGTGGTGCATTACCGGTGCAATGGTTGTACACCACGTCCAGTATCACGGCAATACCGTTCTGGTGACATTTATCAATAAACTCCTTGAGTTTATTTTTTGTTCCGTAGTATTTATCGGGTGCAAAGTAGAACGACGGATTGTATCCCCAGCTTTCATTGCCATCAAACTCATTGATGGGCATCAGTTCAATGGCATTGATGCCGATGTTCTTCAGGTACTGCAATGAATCAATGAGCGACTGGTAACTGTGCTGTGCCGTAAAATCACGGATCAGCAGTTCGTATACCATCAGGTTTCTTTTGTCCGGTTTGCTGAAATTATTCACCTGCCAGTTGTACTGCGGTTCTGCGGTTTGCAGGATGCTTACAATACCGGTGGTTAAACCGGTTGGATAAGGTTTCAGGTTGGGATATGTTACAGCATCAATGTACGGATCATTATCAGGATCCAGTACTTTCTGTGTATACGGGTCGGCGACTTTGATGCTGTTATCAATGAGATACTGGTAAGCATATTCAGTTCCGGCAGTAAGGCCGGTAATGGTTATCCAGAAATAATTTCCATCCGGCGTTTTATTCATCTGGTTGGCGCATTGAACCGTCCAGTTGGAAAAATCGCCGATCACCACCACGTTATTCTTTCCCGGTGCAAACAGCACCAGGGTGGCAGATGTATTACCAGGCAGGTAATTGATCCCTTCCTGCACACCGGCCGGCAGCGCCGCCACCGTAGTGGTAGGAGGAATATAAAAACTGAATGAGTCCTTCACTGTTACAGAACCGTTGTTTCCTTCCAGAAAAACCTGCTGTGCACAAGCGGTGGCTATAGTAGGTGTGGCTGAAATGGTGCTGGCGTTGGATGCTGTCTGAATGGTATTGCCGTTCAGTTTAAGGGTAAGGTTAGAATTCGCCGATGCTACGCCGCTGATGCTGATGCTTCCCCCCACATTTACACTGATGGGTTCTATCCAGGGAATGTACCTGGGTTCGAAAGGAGGAAGGTTGATGCGTACCCCGTATTCGCTGTTTCCATAAACGGGGTTATACATGTCGCTGTTATCAGAGTTCACCTGCTTGAGGCTTCCGCTAGCATTACGGAAGATGACGCATACTTTCTTAATGGTTTCGCCAGCAGGTACCGCAAAGAAAGTACGGATGTTGCTGATGCTGTACTGGTATTTGTTGGCACCCAGGGCTGTTGCATGAGCCGCAGGATCTGAAGTTCCCCAGGTGAATTTAACGTAACGCCAGTCAGTAGGTCCGGTACTCAGGTTGGTGATCACTCCTACATGTACATAGACATTGCTGGAATTGCCACCTTCAAAATTCAGCAGCCCCTGATTGCCTTTGTTACAATCAACCGTCATCACGAGGGTGGAATTATCAACCGGGAATTCGGGCGTCCAGCTAAGCAAACGCTGGGCCATCGAAACATTGACCATAGAGCATATGGCCAGGAGCAGGAAAATCTTCTTCACGTTGCAATCGTTTTAATGTGTAAAATAAACACATTATTTTAATAAATACAAAATAAATCGTGGCGGAAACGGTTGTTAACACGCCTTACTGAATAAAGCCAACATGTTGCATGGGTCATTTCATCAATTCATACACACCACTGTCATACGAGTCAAGAGAGAAATCGCTGAGATCTGAAACGGTTCCCGAAATGATATTCTTCATTTTAGAAAAGCCTTTTGTTCTTTCGGTAAAGCGGTTCATTTTCACATTTTTCTTTTCCTTGGCCGTATTCATTACCACCATAACCGTCTGCCGGTCGTCGTACCGGAAATAGGCATATACTCCGTCCTCGGGAATAAACTGCATCATTTTACCCACCGTAAGCGCCGATGAGCCTTTGCGGTAGTTGGCCAGCTTCGCTACCTGCTCCCATATCTCCTGTTCTTTTGCTGTACGGCCAGCCTGCATAAACTTATTGGCGGGATCGGAGGGCCAACCGCCTGGAAAGTCCTGCCGCACAAAGCCATCGTTAGGACTGGTAACACCGGTCATTCCGATCTCAGCTCCATAATAAAACTGCGGAATCCCGCGGCAGGTGAGTACCCAGTTGATGGATGTTTTATACTTGGTCATATTCTCTCCTACTACCGAATAGAAACGGGAGATGTCGTGGTTATCCAGGAATACCACATTCCGCATCGGATCTTTGTATACAAAGTCCTGTGCCAGGGTTGTATACAACCTGCTAACTCCCTCCGTCCATCCAAAATCTTTGGTCATGGCATCGGTAATAGCCCAGAGCGCCTGGAAATCGGTAGCCGCCTGCAGGTTACTTTTGAAAGGCACATTAAAATTATTTTCCACGAAGTAACCCTGGTTAATCACCCCATGCACCCAGGTTTCTCCAAACATGGTAAGCTTTGGGTATTCATCCAGCAGGGCTTTATTGCAGCGGTTCATGAATGCGAGGTCATTGTATGCATAGGTATCAATGCGCCAGCCATCAATACCAAATTCTTCTACTGTCCACAATGCATGCTGAATTAGAAAATTGGCCACATAGGAGTTGTGCTGGTTGAGGTCGGGCATCATCTTCGTGAACCAGCCATCCGCCATGATCTTTTTCTCCCTGTTGCTTGCATGGGGATCAAAAAGCACCTGGTCTTTGTAACTCGTCTGGGTATAATCGGGCCATTGATGCAGCCAGTCTTTCATCGGAGGGTCCTGCACGGTAAAATGATACAGACCTACATGGTTGTAAACTGCATCCTGTATCATCTTCATTCCTCTTGCATGTACCACATCGATCAGTTCGTGATATGCTTTGTCGCCCCCGAGCCGCGGATCAACTACATAATGATTGGTGAATGCATAGCCATGCTCGGTACGATCGGGCATATCGTTCTCCAGTACAGGATTTAGCCATATGGTGGTAACACCCATTGACTGCAGATAACCGAGATGATTCTGCACGCCTTTCAGATCGCCACCATGCCGGTTATATACCGTATCCCGGTTCAGGCTTTGGTCACGCATACCTGTCACCCGGTCATTGCTTTCATCGCCATTGCTGAACCGGTCGGGCATAATGAGGTATACAAAATCCTTTGAGGTAACACCCTGTGCATACGCAGTACCATTGCCTTTCCGTCGTGGCTTTAATTCAAACGGAATATCAAAAGAAGAATTGGCTTTGTTTACTTTAATCTTTACCGTGCCAGGTTTGGCCGAAGAAGAAATGTTCAGGTCGAGAAAAACATAATTCGCATTTTCCACCTTGTTTGTCTTCTCCAGTTTTACACCGGGGTAGTTGATGCTGAAGCCACCGGCTGCATTGGCAATCGCATCTCCATGAATCATCACCTGCACTTTATTCCATTTCATCCCTGTCCACCAATGGCCGGGATAGCAGGTATAGCCTGCCTGTTGTGCATACAGCCCGGGCAGTTGAAAAAATAGAGCAATACAAAGAATTCTTTTCATACAATTACTATTAAACGTTACTGCATATTAAACATCCTTTTCTTTCACAATGAGCATGCAGACAATTCCCGCCGTAACGAGCAGACATCCGCCGATCATTACTGCCAGTAAGCGGTCGTTGTGAAGAAATCCCGACATAATCTTACCGAAGAAGAGCGATGCAATAATTTCCGGCAGTACGATAAAGAAATTAAAGATGCCCATGTAAATGCCAATCTTATCCTGGGGAAGACAGCCCGCCAGCATCGAATAGGGCATCGACAGGATGGAAGACCAGGCAATTCCTACCAGCGACATCGAAACATACAGCATCCAGTGCTGTTGGATGTAGTTGACCGAGATAAGCCCGATGCCACCCAGTATCAGGCAGATGGTATGGGTATTTTTCTTTCCCAGTTTTCCCACCCAAAACGGAATGGTGAATGCAAAGAGGAATGTAACCAGGTTTAGAATGGCCGACGTGGTGTTTGCATATTCAAGTCCCCTTGTAAACACTTCACTGTTGCTGGTGGCATCACCACCAAAAATATCGGTGGCCACCCCCGTGCTGTAATAAAACCACATCAGGAATAAGCCGGGCCAGGTAAGAAAATTCACCACTGCCAGTCGTTTCATTTGTGAAGGCATGTTGCCGATGGCGGATAAAATTTCCTGCACTCCGCCGCCAAAGCCTTTATTTGATTCCTTCACCTTCATCCGCCAATCGGCATCAGAAGGCGGGTACTCCTTACTGCGCAGCACGGTATACAGTACGGCAGCAAAAAATACAGCCCCACCTATGTAAAAGGACAGGGAGATATTCTGGGGGATGGCGCCACCAGCCTTGTCTCTTGAAATGTGAAACCATTCAACCAGTTTTACCGGCAGGTAACCAGCAATGAAAGAAGCAAGCCCGATGAACATGCTTTGCATGGCAAATCCTTTTGACCGCTGTTTTTCATCGAGGTTATCGGCTACAAAGGCACGGAATGGTTCCATGCTGATATTGATGCAGGAATCGAGTATCCACAAAGTGCCCGCCGCCATCCAGATGGCCGAAACATTCGGCATAATGAACAAGGCGAGCGAACTCAGGATGGCACCTACCAGGAAATAAGGCCGCCTGCGACCCAGCGTGGGATGCCAGGTACGGTCGCTTAAGTAACCGATGATAGGCTGTACAATCAACCCGGTCATGGGCGCCGCCAGCCATAAGCCCGGAATTTGCTCGGGTGAAGCGCCCAGGTATTCGTAGATGGCGCTCATATTGCCCATCTGTAAACTCCAGCCAAACTGGATACCGAAGAAGCCGAAGCACATGTTGAATATCTGCCAGAAGCCAAGATGAGGTTTTACACCGGTGTAAGAAGTTACAGACATAGCAATCGTTTTGTTGATTTTCAGCAATTGTGTAAAAAATACACTTTCTAAAAATACAATAAAATATCACCCGGCAAAAAAATATTCCGGTCATGCAGGAAAATCACGGTACCGTTAAAGGAACCGTAGTATTTCTACCGGTAATCGTAAACAATATAACCCCAGGGTTCGATGCTGAATTCGTGGTGGGTATCCACCTTTTCTTTTACGCCCATGAATACATTCAGCGGCTCGCCGGTGATTGCCGCATCGCTGATGGTAAATTTTTGCGGCTGCTTAGACAGGTTAAGTATTACCACCACCTTATGTCCGTTGGCTTCCCGTGCATAGCTGAACACGGCGGCATTTGCTGAACCGGATAACTTCTTGTAGGATGCACCGGCTGCCAGGGCGGGATTCGACTTGCGAAGTGCAAGCATGGTTTTATAAAAACCGGCCATTGCGTATGCATTATTCCACGCAATGGTGTCTTTTACAAAAAATTTCAGCCGCTTCTTATTCATGGCTTCCTGGCCCGAGTAGATCAGCGGAACACTCTGATACATGGTTTGCGAGAATACAGCAAAGGTTTTATATGCATCACCGTATTTTTCAAACTCGGTACCATTCCAGCTGTTTTCGTCGTGGTTGGTGGTAAAATACATGCGGTAGGCACCAGCCGGGAATTTTGCAATGTCAGCATTAAGTATAGAATCAAATTGCGTTACCGTTTTTTTTCCGGCATACAGGTCCGCCATTGTCCGCATCACATTCCATGCATAGGTTTCATCGAAACCGGCTTCGTGCAGATCGGCCTTCTCTCCTTCGGCCAGCATGAAAACATGTTTTAACTTACGCAGGCTGTCAATGCATTCTTTCCAAAAATCAGCCGGAACGTCTTCGGCCACGTCACAACGGAAGCCATCAATGCCCGTTTGCACAACCCAGAATTTCATGGCATCAATCATACTGTCACGCAATTCCCGGTTTTTATAATCAAGTTTAAGCACATCTGTCCAGTCGTACGGCGAAATGGTTTTTCCAGCCGAATCACGTACATAAAAGCCGGGATGTGATTTGATCCAGTGATTGTCAACGGCGGAATGATTGGCCACCCAGTCGGTGATTACTTTAAAGCCCATGCCCTGGGCATTTTTTACAAAGGTTTTCCAGTCGTCCATGGTTCCGAACTCCGGATTGAATCCCTTATAGTCCTTCACGGCATAATAACTGCCGAGGTCTTTTTCTGTCATTTTCCTTCCCTCCACTCCGATGGGTGTAATGGGCATAAACCACAATATTTCCACCCCCATTTCTTTCAGCCGTGTTAATTGTTTTTCAAATTCCTTTATTGATCCGGAAGCTGAATATTGCCGGAGATTCACTTCGTAGATATTGCTTTGAGCACTCCAGTCCGGGTGGCCGGTTGCCGATGCGGCTATCACCGGTTCTTCGGTATGTTTCTTTTGTTCTTCGTTGCATCCTGCGGCAAATAAAAATGCCGGAACAGCTGCCAGCAAAAACAGAGATCTGTTTCTCATAAAAAATGTTTTGGGGAAGATAAGATTTTTTTGAACCGGCAAAATTTAATGTGTAATTATTGGCACCCGGTTGGATTACTTGCCGATACA
>DMRT01000217.1 GCA_003455235.1 Chitinophagaceae bacterium | reverse complement strand
GTTGTGAGTGTACCTCCACCCGAAAGTGTCCATGTATATACGGTATTGGTTTCGTGAAGACTTGGGTAATACTTCTGCAATCCATTTCCGATACAGGCAGGCGTGGTTCCAATGACATTAAATGTCTGTTGTGGCACCCTGCTCGGTATCACCGTTTTGGTATTTACACTGGTATCCCTGGGTAATGTACCGGTTACTCTTATTTTATAATGGCTTCCAAAATTGAGCGTGAACGGCATGTATGCCTGTATGGTATCTGAGTTGATACTGGTCTTTGTTCCCAATACAGTATTAGTTACCGGGCTGAAATTTCCAAGACTGTCGGAGATCTCCACTTTAAAAATATTGCCGGCGATCATGGCGGTATCAAGGCTGAATGGCACATTAAAATACGTGCCTGCGCATGGGATTGAATCCACCTCTCCCATTGTTATCACCGGTTTTCGGAATGGTTTAAACGCAAGGGTCAATGGTCCGTAACCGGTAAGTGCCGATCCGGAAACCACCGTACCCGATACTATGTTTCCACTATAGCCGCCGGAAGCCCACGAACTCCACAAACTTCCGTTCCAGCCTGCCACCTGCATATCGTTGAACAGGTTGGCGATACCGCTTCTTGCACTGTCGTAGCTCAGTGTTACTTCCACTTCGGTGTTTCCATTGTCTCTTGTGAGTTTCCAGTATTCTTTTCCTGAAATACCACCAAAGCCAGGGCTGTATAATGATGTATCGTATCCGTCGCTGCCGGGATTATGATGAAAGTACTCTGCTGTAAATTCATCTGTAACATTGGCGGGGGCCGAGATGCTTATTGGTCCGTAATTATCTCCCCCATACTGAAATTCATATTTCCCCACCGGAAACGTAAAGGCCTGGTTGCCTCTTTTTTTCAGCGGGCCATTTACAAACCCGCGGTTATTGGCGGGGTCCCTGGTAACGGTTGCGCCGCTGTTTAATATCAGCAGGTTTGCGGATGTGGTGTTGATCTTATTACTGCCGTTATCAAATACCAGGCTGTTATTTATTTCCACGCTTTGATCCAGCCTCGTTTCGGCGCCGGCTTCCATGAATAAATTATTTATCCGGATGGGGTTGGTGCCAAGCTGGGTGGTATGAGGATTGAATGTTCCCCCTACAAACGTGAGGTTATTAATATCAACAAGACCGTCGCTGGCATTCACAATAAAGTTACCCTGTACTTTCAGCGGCCGGCCGGCACCCAGACCTATGGAAATATCAGCAGAGGAATTATTGGTGATGGCCAGGTCACCTTCTACATAATCGAATAATGGCGACGCATTGCTTAAATAATTATTTCCATAATTGCTGTTGTTGATAAAACTCAAATTTCCGTGGAAGGTATTGAACGAAGTGCTGCTGCTATCTGTGCGGCCGGTACTATCGCTTAAAACCGTATTGCCATAAAACGTATTATAGAAGAATTCAGCATGGCCACCGTAATCCTGGCAGGTGAAATTGCCCTCCAGGTAACTGCTATGTACAAAGGGTTGAAAAATTCTAGTTGCTGTAATGTTACCAGCATAGGCAATGGTGGAATTGGTTAAGTTTAATGTTTTCGTAACGGTTAAGTCATGATCATTCATATTC
This sequence comes from Chitinophagaceae bacterium, assembly GCA_003455235.1. Taxonomy (GTDB): domain Bacteria; phylum Bacteroidota; class Bacteroidia; order Chitinophagales; family Chitinophagaceae; genus Ferruginibacter. The sequence goes on along the minus strand of DMRT01000217.1, from coordinate 2,559 downwards.
AGCACCGCTTCGGATGCCATCACCAATCCGCCAATGGAGATATTGCCGGCTGCAAGCGGCGTGTTGGGTACATCCCCATAAGAAGGAATAATGACTTTGGTACACAGAGCCGGTACACCTGCGGGGGTCCAGTTATCCGGGTCGTTCCAGTCGTTGCTGTTTTGGCCGTTCCAGGTTTTTTCATCGCCATTGATGCAGTTGAAGTTGCAGGCGGTGGTTACTTCTGCTAAACTGGCGCAGCCCGGTGCATTGTTATTTATTTCAGCCGGCTCACCGGAGGCAATGTAATTACAAACGGGCGGAAAATTGCAGACAGCCAATTGAGCGTTATTATTAATCTTCAGTTTTTCATTACCGATATTATGAACAACAAGCGCATTGTTCAGATCAGCCAGGGTGGTAAGCCCCGGGTTATTCACGATCCACAACCCCTTCCCTATATTGGTGATGTTTCCCAGCCCGGTAAGACTGGTGAGTAATGGATTGCTGTCAATTTCAAGTGTGCCGTTACTTAAAGCGTTGATGCCGCCTAATGCCGAGATATCCGCCAGCAGCGGGTTATCATGAATGGATATTCCCACGACCACATTTCCCTGCACTTTTTCAAGTCCGTGTGTTGATAGGAGGTTGGGGTTACTCCATAAATAAAAATTCGGAACCGATGTAAGGCTGTCGAGACCCGACAGATCCGTGATTCCTGTCTGGATCATCCAGAACGTGCTGATATTGGTATTAACGAGATGGTGACTTATATCTTCCAGGCTGGTTAAGTTGGGTAAGCCCCAGAAAAGAAAACCATTGCAGCTGGTAAGATTGTGAAGGCCAATGGAGGTGAAGGCGGGATCTTCGGTTACATTGATCCAGCCACCCATACTGGTAAGGTTTGCCATGCCGCTTAAACTGGTAAGCGGTGTATGTGCAATGAACAAGCCGTCTGTTATATTTTCAACATGGCTAAGTCCGCTTAAGGAAGTGAGCGCCGTAGAATCAATATTCACATTCCGCATACGGATAAAGTTGTTGCTCAGGCCATTCATACTGGTGAATACCGGCAGGTCGATAAAGTTGATGGCGCCGAGCGAATCCAGGTTGAATAAACCAAGTGTGGTGAGCAGGGGATTGTGCTGCAGGTCGAGCGTGTCTATCAAATGCAGGTTATTCAACCCGCTGATGCTGGTGAGTGAGGTGTTTACTATTTTCAGTTTCTTTTGAACCTCGTTCAGGCTGCTGGTAAGAAGTCCATCCAGGTTGGTAATGGCAGGACTTGCTCCTGTTCCATCAATAATTAAATATTTGGGATTTGAACAGCTAGGATAGTTGGCGGCGAAATTATCTACCTGGGCCTGGCTTGTAATCAGTATGGTATCCTGCGGGCAGGAAGTTACAATGCCCGAAGCCTGGGGCACACCCTTACTGGCGGGCACCTGTGCTGTATTTTTATTGATGAGCACCGGCAGCATTCGTTGTGCCTGCAACTGGCTGCCGATGCCAGGCAAAATAAAGATCCCGGTAATTAGTAGTAGTAGTAAACTTTTCATCCGCTGTATTTTGAAATGACCCTTGCGCAAAAGGAGGTTTCATAAGCTGGATATTGGAATTGAGTTGATAGCAGTAACCAAACAGGTCAAAAATGGGTACTTACCATCTGTTTATCAATACATAATTTGTAGTAGCCACTCAATAAAGGTTGTGCCGGAACGATTTATTAAATACTTTTAAAGGGCAATGAAAAAGACCCGGGTCATATTATTTATTTGGTGCTTATCTTTTATTTTGACGGCGGCTTTTTCGCAGACAAAGACCATTGACAGCCTCAGGAGGAACATAGAAAAAGCAGTTACGGGTAAAGAAAAACTGGCCGGGATCATTAAGTTATCTGAACAGAGCCTCAATCCCGATACATTATTGCCCTATGTGCAGGCCGCGGAAGCAATTGCCTTAAAAACAAACGATAAATTCAGTATCGACCAGGTCCGGTACATGAAAGCCGGTTATTATGTCCGTAAAAACTACATCGACAGCTCGCTTCATATCACAGATTCGCTGCTTGCTGACTATAAAAATGACCGGTTGCATCAGAAATTTTACCTCGGGCTTTTGTTTTTTAAATCAAAAACGCTGGACCGGGGTAACCGGTATACCCAGGCGCTTACCCAGTTGTACTCCGTGGTGCAAACGGCCGAAGCATGCAAAGACACCCTGATACAGATACAGGCCAAAACGGGTATTGGCTGGGTGCAGATGGAAATGGAGCAATACAAAGAAGCCCTGCAATGGTTACAGGATGCCCTGCACACTTCAGCAGATAAAAAATTCTATAAAAATTATGGAGCGCTGTACAGCAATCTTGCCTCTACACATAATGCACTGGGCAATACAGATTCGGCCACCTATTATATCAATGCCGCCATACGTGATGCGCGGGAGAACGACAACCTGCTTTTTCTTGCTACCGCCCTGAATATTCAGGCAAAGATTTTTATCGACAGCAAACAAGCCCATTTGGCAGAAGCACCCCTCCAGGAAGCCGTGGCAATAAGAAAAAAATTAAACGATCCT
>DMRT01000044.1 GCA_003455235.1 Chitinophagaceae bacterium | reverse complement strand
GGAACCTACCATGCCACGGTGTTCAGTTTCATAGGGTGCCGTTCAAATACGCTTCCCAAAGCCATCACCGTGTACGACAACCCGGTGGCGGGATACAACATTACATCGGCGGCAACACAGTGTTTCAAAAACAACCAGTTTGTTTTTACCAACAGCAGCACCATCGCTTCGGGAAGCATGCAGTACTATTGGGACCTGGGTGATGGTAATACTTCCACGGCAACAGATGTAAATCACAGTTATGCCCGCACCGGAACCTTTACGGTTAAACTGAAAGTAACCTCCGGCAACGGATGTGTAGATAGTTTCTTCCGCACCGTAACCGTGAACGCCAATGCGGTGGTAAGCGCCGTGGCCGATACCTATGCCCAATGCTACCGGGATCATGTGTTTACGTTTACCAACAATACCACGGTGGAAGCCGGCAATGCGCTGCAATACCTGTGGAGTTTTGGTGATGGTAATTTCTCCACCCAAAAAGATATATCGCATAGTTATACATTACCCGGCGCCTATACCGTGAAACTGCTGGTTACAACCGATAAAGGTTGTGCCGACAGCCTCAGCATGAATGTGCGTGTGCATCCCACACCGGTGGCAGGATTTACGGTGAACAGTGCACAGCAATGTTTTGGGGGCAATGATTTTGTGCTCACGAACACCAGCACCATTTATTCCGGTACGTCAAATTACAGCTGGACATTCGGCGATGGCAACAGCGCCACCGGCGTAAACGTGAATCACAGTTATGCCCAGCCCGGTGATTACCGCATTCGGATGATCGCCAGCTCCGACAGTGGTTGCGTGGACAGTACGTTCCGGGATGTGAACATCATTAAGTATCCGTTTGCCGACTTCTTTGTGAAAGATCCTGCCTGTGTGAACCAGGAAGTGCTCACCATCAACAAAACACTCAATAACACATCTTCCACGCTGATCTACCGCTGGGATTTTGGCAACGGTCAGTCTTCACCGGTACGGAGTCCGGGTTACAGTTACCCGGCAGCCGGTAATTTCAACCTGAGCCTTACCGTGAGTACGGCGCAATGCCCCACCACTTATACCAGCAAAACAATCCCCATTGTTATTGAAGCGCCGGCACCCGGTATGGTGTACCCGGTGAAGGAAGCGATCACCAACTTCCCCGAGAAATTACAGGCCAGGCAGATTGGCAATAATATCATCTGGAGCCCGGGCATCAGTCTCGACAGCCGCTTCATTTATACGCCTACCTTCCGCGGCGCGGTTTCGCAGCTGTACACCATTCAGCTGACTACGCCGAGCGGGTGTGTAATAGTGGATACCCAGTTTGTAAAAGTGAAGAAGAAGATCGAGATCTATGTGCCCACTGTATTCACTCCCGATAACAACGGCATTAACGATTTCCTGCGGCCGCTGCTGATGGGATTTGATCACGTAAATTATTTCCGCATTTATGATCGCTGGGGCAAAATGCTTTTCCAGATGAAGAGCGACCGCCCGGGTTGGGATGGTAAGTTCAACGGCCAGCCGGTCGACATGCAATCCGTAGTATGGATGATAGAAGCCGTGGATGTGGATGGGGTAACGCATCACAAGCAGGGAACAACGGTTATTCTCCGGTAAAATCGATTTTTGATCAATTATTTATAAGCAGCCCCGCCTATACGGGCTGATTATATTCATATTTTGCCGCTTCCTGCCCGATGTGGCAGGCTTTCTAATTTTCGCACTACCGCTTTGTGGTATTGTTTTATACAGTAAGGTTCTTTAAATTTTCATCCTACAATCTTTAAAATTTAATTTATGAAAAAGAGCATCTTACTCGTTCTATTTTTCCTGGGATTTAGCATTGGAAAAGCAATATCTCAAAAAGCTAGCCAGCCCTGGTGTAATGTTGGTAGTTCCTCTTCTGTCGATTTTTCACGAAAGATAATTCCTGTAAATCCAATTATTGCAAATACAAGCTTGATAGATCCTAATGGTGTGATTGTAATTCCGGTGGTATTTCACATATTAAATGATCCTGGTAAACCTGAGCAACACTTAAGTGAAAGTATAATTAACGATCAGATAAATAGATTAAATACTGATTTCAGCAAGCAGAATTCAGATGTCAATCAAGTGCCTCCGGTCTGGTCATCGCTTGCTTCTGATATGAAATTTCAATTTAAGTTAGCCTGCATTGATCCGAACGGAACACCAATGACTACGCCCGGAATAGTTTATAAATCGATTCCACCAAACTATGAATTTTGTGATGTGGGTCAACCAGCTGGAATATTGTGTGGAGATGCAAAACTTTCAGCATTGAATGGCGATGACGCCTGGCCAACCGACACCTATCTTAATATATGGGTTTTTGATATGATAAATACTCCCTATGCTGGCTATTCGGCATTTCCATGGGAGCGTTTCTTCCCAAACATTGTTATTACCATTGGAGGGAATCCTGTTTCCATACCAAGAACAGCATTAGATGGAATAATGCTTGACTATCGAGTTGTAGGAGACCCCAGTCCTTCAGCATACCATAATAAAGGTAGAGTACTGACTCATGAAGTCGGTCATTGGCTTGGTTTATTCCATCCATACCAACGTGGTCTTAATGATGATCAGGGATATTGCTCCGTTCCTGGAGATTTTGTAGGAGATACACCTCCTCAATACTACAGGTCTTTTTCTTGCCCCACATTTCCTGTGACTGATGCATGTAGCCCCAATTATCCCGGTATAATGTTTATGAATTACATGGATGCTTCCCAGGATGATTGTATGTATTTCTTTACAACCGGGCAAAAAGCGAGAGCAAGAGCCTACTTTAGTTCTGTGCCTAATGGAGGATTCCCGGAAACCCGGTATCCGTTTATACAGAATTATTTCAATATAAAACATTTTGCAACCACCCCGTATGTTGTGCAAAACAATACCATAACTGTAACCCTGAATAACCCGGCATGCCTGGATGTCTCTTATACTTTTACGGGACCTGTCACAATCCTGCATAGCAACAATCAGCAGATTGTTTTTTCTGTGCCCTGTAATACGACAGGGACAGTGTCAGTTAGCGCAACAGGTGGTATCACTTTGGCTACAGCAAACTATTTGGATACTTATACTTTTGATTTTGTTAATAATTCATCCTGTACCTGGCCAAAAGTGTATGATGCTGTAGAGCCGGGAGCAGCCGTTAAAGTTGATAATAATGGAAACTTGCTCTGTGATTTTTTAATAAATAATATGGCCAATAATCTGAACCACAATGGGCCGGTTATAGCTAATAGCGTTAATACTTACTGGATACAATATAATACAACAACTGGGGCTACCAATTGGGTTGGTCATAATGATTATACAGCTTTTACTATGAGTTCCGGTGAAGTTCAATTTAATGAACAAGGCACCCAATCAACTGCAGTTTATAGGAATGCAACAACGGGCGCTGTGACACCTGGACCAAATTATGTACCCGCAAACGAAAATATTATTGCTGAGGACAATGGGGTTTATGTTACAAGCCACATTGACAATAATACTTTTATTGATCAATTGTTGGTGCATGCATCGCCTAATATACATAACCCGATTACCATTCCGGCAATATCTACTTACTGGGTTAGTGTTGAGCGCACAATATTCGACCCCGGCACAAAAAAATTGTTTGTGAATTTTTGGTATCACCCGTTTATTGGGAATATGCCACAGAGATATTTTTTAGCTACCTACGTTTTGAATAATAACCAATTGACAAACCCGCTCTATTATGAAATCAATTATTTAGTTACTGAAATAAATACAGCAGGGGAGGTTTTTGTGGTTGACAATATTGGAGCGATTAATAGGTGCAATTATCAAAGTAACTCTTATATTCCCATAGGCATTAGCAACAATTCATCATACAGACCTATTTTTACTGCAAAGCAGACGGTTGAAGATAAGATTCTGGCTACCAGATCCAATGACAATTTTATTTACTGTATTAACACATTGAATCTGAGCGTAAAAAAAATAGCGGCAAACATAGATCCAAATAATCAAAGCCCTTTTATTGGCGGAGCTTTTTTTGATGGAAGTGATGTTTATATAGCAGGAGGTTTCTCAGGACCGGCTTTTACAATCGGGAATCAAACAATGCCACTTCTTGGTAACCAGTCTGCATTTGTTACTAAGTTTAATATCAATAACGATTTTACTTTACGTCCTTTGGCAAGTAAAATCGATGCTGTTGAAAAGAGCAATGGTTACGCCACTGATCTTGAAGGGGAATTTACAAAAACGAGAAGGCCGGCCATTATTTTGACTTTATCTCCAAATCCGGCAAAACAAACTGTGGTACTAGACATCAAACAACAGAATATGAAACAGACTGCGCCTTTCTTTGTTACCATAACCGACAGGGCCGGAGTACCGTTGTTAACAAGAACCGTCAGACAGACCATATCGTTACTGGATGTATCCCGGTTGAGGCCTGGTATGTACTATGTGACTGTCTCTACAGGAAAGGGAGGTAAGACAACGAGCAGCTTCATAAAGGAATAAGTATTATAAATATACCAATGGATTTGAAAGCAGCCCCGCCAACACGGGGCTGCTTTTTATTCATATTTTGCCTCTCCTTCCATTAGCATTTCAGAAATTTTCACTGTATCTTCATGACCAATTCCCGCTTAACATATGCCAAAATTTTACAATCTTGACCCACATTCAGGAATTAAGTTGATTAAAAAGGTTCTAGCCGGACTTTTTGTAATCTTTTTTTCATCATTATCATCTTCTGCCCAGTGCCCTCCGAATATCGATTTTGAAGAAGGAAGTTTCAATGGATGGCAAGTGTTTACCGGCAGCTTTAATGGATCTGTATCTGTAACTCCAACCGTTCCTACAGCTGGCAGACACGATATAATATCTGCAGCTACACTGCCTGCACTGGATCCTTGGGGTGGTTTTCCAAAACTTTGCCCGAACGGGAGTAATTATTCGGTAAGAATGGGACTTGAGTCAACAGGTACAACAGCAGACAGGATCACCTATACGTTCACCATCCCTGCAGCCCAGAATGAATTCAGCCTGATATACAATTATGCGATTGTAATCAATAATTCCGGCGGCCACCCGGCAAATATTCAACCCCGACTCACCATTGCCGTAACAAACATTACAGATAATGTTGTACTCGCCTGCAGTTCCTTTGATATCGCATATTCAAATGCCAATCCTTTGCCGGGTTTTAAAGATGCACCCAGTAACCCCAATGTTAAATATAAACCCTGGGCAGCCAATTCAATCGATCTCGGTGGTAATGCCGGAAAGACAATTGAAGTTTCTTTTACTTCAACAGGCTGCGGGGCAACAAATGGATCGCATTTCGGGTATGCTTATATTGATCTGAATACAGAATGTACCAGTTCCTTCATCGGCGCAACCTTTTGCCCAGATGACGCATTCATCAACGTAACCGGACCATTCGGATATCAGTCATATGAATGGTGGGATCAGAATTATACAACACTTCTTGGAAGCACACAGACCATTAATTTCACACCTCCACCAGCGCCGGGTACAATACTAAGACTGATTGTTGAACCGTATACGGGCTACGGCTGTAAGGACACACTTACCGCCACGTTACAGGATACCTTGACCATCCAGGCCAATGCTGGTCCCGACAAGGTATTATGCAATGGTGCCTCTGCACAATTAGGAGTGATTCCCAAACCGGGGTATGTTTACTCATGGAGCCCGCCTACAGGCCTCAGTAATCCAAATATTTCCAACCCAGTAGCAAACCCCCTGGTAACGACTCAGTATATTCTTACTGTTACGCATGCTGGTGGGGGTTGTCTCACCCGTGATACGGTGATGGTATATGCTGCTACGCTTGACAATACACTTCAGGTGAATGGGTTGACCACATTCTGTCTCGATGATCCTCAGGCTGCGGTTCTTAGTGTGGCGCCGGCCGACAGTGTGCAGTGGTACCTAAACGGCGGAGCCATACCTGGAGCTACGCAACCGCAATACACACCCACACAAAGCGGGGTATATCATGCCGCCGTTTTCAGTTTTGTTGGCTGTACGATGACCACCACTACGGTGTCTATAACAATTTATGATGTACCAACCGCCGGGTTTACAACCAATACATTGAACCAGTGTTTCCGTAATAACCAGTTTGTATTTACCAATACTAGCACAATTGCTTCCGGCAGTATGCAGTACGCTTGGGACTTTGGCGATGGTAACAATGCAAATACTGCGAATGCAACCCATAGTTATACGGCCGCAGGTACTTACCAGGTAAGGCTGATAGCCACCAGCAATAACGGCTGTAAGGATACCAGCATTGTAACCGTGCAGGTGTACGACCAGCCGGCCGCCGGATTTAATGTGAACGCAGCGCAGCAATGTTTCCGCAATAACCAGTTTATATTTACCAATACCGGTACACTGGCCAGCGGCACCATGCAGTACGCCTGGGACCTGGGTGATGGGGCCACCGCAAATACAAGAGACGTAACACATAACTATACCACGCCAGGCATATACCCGGTGAAACTGGTGATCATTTCTGATCATAATTGTATAGACCAGCTGAGCATCCCGGTTACAGCATTCCCCACACCGGTTGCCGGATTTGTGCTGAACAGCCAAACCCAGCAGTGCTTTAAAGACAACCAGTTTGCCTTTACCAATACCAGCACCGTATTTGCCGGTAACATGGTGTATCGTTGGGATATGGGCAATGGAACTGTGTTCACCACCCAGGACATTACCTATACCTACCCGGTTCCGGGCGTGTATACCGTTAAGTTGGTTACTACGGCCGTAAATGGCGGCTGCTCCGACAGCACCACCTATGGTGTAACGGTGTATCCCACACCCGTGGCAGCCTATGCCGTGAACCAGGTGGGGCAATGCCTCAACAATAACCAGTTTGTATTTACCAATAACAGTACGGTGTTCTCCGGCGGTTTGCAATACGCCTGGGATTTTGGCGATGGCGCCACTGCCAATACGCTCAACGCCACCCATAGCTATGCCGCACCGGGAACCTACCCGGTTAAACTGGTGGTAACGGGCATCAACGGTGGCTGTGTAGACAGCATCACCACCAACGTGATCGTGTTTGAATACCCGGTAGCCGACTTTCTCTTAACGCCATTAACCTGTACCAACAGTGCCATCTATGTGGTGAATAAAACGATCAACAAAACCACCACCACGCTGGATTACCTGTGGGAGTTTGGAAACGGGGCCACCGATAACAGCCGTACACCAAATTACAGTTACCCGGCGCCCGGAACATACCGTATAAAACTCACCGTTAATATCACGGGTTGTCCAACACCCGTAAGCATACAGGAAAAAGAGATTAAAATCGAAGCGCCAGTTCCCGGCATCCGCTATCCCGATTTTACTGCCCGCTATAACTTCCCCGAAGAACTGTCGGCCAGGAACGTGGGCAACAGTGTGATCTGGAATCCACCCCTGTATCTCGACAACCGCTTCAGTTATAAACCAACCTTTAAAGGACTGAGTTCACAACTGTATACAATTGAACTGAAGACGGCTTCCAATGGCTGCATCACCACCGATTCGCTGCTGGTGAAAACAACCAAGAAGATTGAGATCTACGTGCCTACGGTGTTTACACCGGGTGGAGATGGCATCAATGACCTGCTTCGTCGGTTACTGTTCGGCTTTGATCATGTGAACTCATTCAGGGTCTACGACCGCTGGGGCAAACTGCTGTTCCAGATGAAGAGCGACCGTCCGGGATGGGATGGCAGGTTCAATGGCAACCCGGTTGACCAGCAAACCGTGGTTTGGATGATTGA
>DMRT01000066.1 GCA_003455235.1 Chitinophagaceae bacterium | reverse complement strand
TTTTCAAATAACATTCACTGCTGAAATAGTTCGCCTCCAGCACATAGGCGCCTGCCGGATATTGCATTAAGTAATTCTTAAACCCGGTGACGGCAGCGGCGCAATCGCCGGCGTTGTATTTCAGTTCGGCAGACGTATAAGTAAGTGAGTCGGCTTCTGATACAGAGATGTTCTTCCCGTTCCGGCGCATCATTTCCACATAATCGTTCGGGCGACCGATCTCCACGTATATATTCTTCATGATGTCCATGGCCTCGTCGGCTTCGGCTGATTGGGGATATTTCTGGATCAACGACTGGTAATTATTCAACGCCTCGTCATTACGGTTCATGTTGTAATAACAAAGACCGAGTTTCAGGTATGCTTTCGGTTTCAGTCCGCCTGCGTCGGCCGCATTGATGAGTGTATTCAGGTATGGAATGGCATCGTTGAATTTTTCATCGGCGATGTAGGTGAGTGCGATCTCCATGTTTACATCGGGCACCATATTGCTCTTCGGATACTGCTTCAGAAGCGCATTCAGGGTTTTGATCTTGTCGGCTGAGCTTTTTACACCGGCGATCATGGCTTTTTGATAAAGGGCATAATCACTCTGCGGGAGCGCATTGCTGATCACATTCTCATACATGCCGTTTGCCTTTGCAAATTCGCGGTTCATGAAATAGCAATCGGCGCTGCGTACATAAGCGTCCTGGTCCATGAAAGCGGAAGTAACGGAAACGGTTTTTGTAACCTGTTCAAAATAACCAAGCGCCTGTTTATAATTCTCTTTCTGCAACCAGCAATATCCCAGATCATACCTGGCAGTGGCATTATTGGCCTCCCCCTGTGCCGGAACATTTGCCTGCAGGTACAGGTTCAGGTAGCGGATGGCCATATCATACTCTCCGTTCCGGTAAGCAATTTCTCCTTTCCAGAAGTTGGCATATGGCGTAACGGAAGAAGCAGACAGCGCCAGTATTTTGGTGAGCAGCTCATCGCCCGATTTCAATTGCTGATCGTTGACCAGTTCCACGGCCCTGCCATACAATATCCTGGGATAGGCTTTCTGCATAGAGGGAGTGGGTTTATCAAAAGATTCATACAACTTCAGCGCATCTGCAAAATTGTTGGTATTGGTGAGCAGGTTTACCAGTATTTCCTTCGCCTCGGTATCGTATTCGCTGTTGGGATAATCGTTCAGGTATTTCTTCATTTCATTCAGTGCAATGTCCTGGTAGCCGAGTTCATACGAGAGCTTGGCATAGTTGAACCGGGATACCTGCTGCTGCACTTTATTGGAACTGTTGTACGCACTGTACTGGAAGGCATTCCGGGCATTTGCCTTCTGGTTGGTACGCAGGTAGCAATCACCCAGCAGGTACATGCTGTTCTGACCCATCGAATCTTTTTCCGTGCTCAGCTGCTTAAATCCTTCGATGGCCTTGCCCAGCTGGCCGGAGTCGTAATAACAGTAACTCAGTTCGTACATCACCTCTTTGCTTACTTTATCGCTGCTGGTCACATATGCTTCCAGCAGGGGCAATGCCTTTTTGTAATTCTTCTTTTCAAAATGCAGCTGGCCGATGAGCAGGTTCATTTCTTTCTGGTAATACAATACACCTCCCCTGCCCAGCACACTTTCGCCATAGCGCAATGCTTCGTCTTTCTTTCCCTGGAAATAATAAATCTCAGCGATATAATAAGGCACCACCCCTTTATAGGCTTCCTGTGTTTCCACCAGCTTGAAGGACTTCAATGCTTCGTTGTACTGCCGGTCGTAATAGCTGATAAAGCCGTAATAATAATTGGCGGGTATGTAATATTTATTGTCGGGGAGCTGGTGAATCTCATCAAACAATGGTTTGGCCTGCGCAAACTGTTTCAGGTTGAAATAGCAATATGCTTTTTCGAACTTAGCGTCGGCAATTTCTGCATTGCTCAGGTTCTCCAATCCGGCCCGCTCATAATAACTGATGGCGTTGCTGAAATCCTCTTTCTGAAAATAAAACCGGGCCAGGTGGTAACTCATCAGCTGGCGGCGGGGTTCGTTCTGCACCACGTTGATGTAGTGCCGGGCTTCCTGCTCGGCCACGGGCTGCTGCAGCTTCAGCTGGCATACGGTATAATAGTAAGTAACGTCGTCGTTCAGGTAAGCATGATCGCTGACGGTATTATCGGGGTACTGCGATTTCAGTTCTGCAAACAGCGGGTATGCCAGCGCAAACTGTTCCTGTACAAACAACGCTTTGGCCTCTTTGAATTTTCTTTCAGGATCGGTGATGGCGTGGGTGGGTTGGGAAAAAGCGGAAAGAGAAAACACGGTTGCCAGCAAGAGGCAGAAAACGGTTTGTTTTATCATGGTTCTGGGGTCGTTCATGTTGCCGGTGTAAAATTACTTAATGCGCTACCGTTACAAACATCATTCCAAATAGATTGTGAATAAGTGGATAACTGATGTAAACAAAACGAATGTATTTTTACATCGCTGTTAATAAAATGATAAATAGCTGTTGTTTTAAAATTTTTATAACAGTTGAATAAAAAATATCTCCCCCACATTAACAACTGAAATGAAAAAATTAATCTCTGCAAAGTATTCGGCCGGTGCGGTAAATGCTGCCATGCTGCTGCTCCGGCTTGGGTTCGGCATCCTCATGATGAATCATGGATATGATAAGCTGATCCACTTCAGTGAATACAAGGATCAGTTCATCAATTTCCTGGGCATGGGTAAAACATTTTCGCTGGCCCTGGTGGTATTTGCGGAGTTCTTCTGTTCGCTTTTCCTGATCCTGGGTCTTTTTACGCGACTGGCCACCATCCCCATCATCATCACCATGTGTGTGGTCATCTTTAATATCAACAACGGCCAGGTGTTTGCCCAGCATGAATCGCCGGCTTTGTACGTGGCCGGACTGCTGGTATTACTCATTGTGGGTCCCGGGCGGATCAGCGTGGATGGTATGATTGGTAAATAGCAGTATCTTTCCGCATGTTTGTTACCGAAACACAGATACGGATTCATTATGCCCTCACCGACCAGATGGGCATCGTATACTACGGTCATTATGCCCAGTTTTATGAAATCGGGCGCACCGAAGCCATCCGGCAGATAGGTTATACCTATAAAGAAATTGAAGCGATGGGCATCATCATGCCGGTGGTGGAAATACACAGCCGCTTTTTACGCCCGGCCAGGTACGATGACCTCATCACGGTGAAGACAACATTACGGGAAATGCCGGCACATCATAAGATCGTTTTTCATGCCGAGATATACAATGAACAGGATGAGTTGCTGAATACCGGCGTG
>DMRT01000105.1 GCA_003455235.1 Chitinophagaceae bacterium | reverse complement strand
TTACAATACCCAGGACCAAAAAGGGTTATACCGGAAAGGCATGCCTGCTGGCAGAATATTTGCAGGTAAATGCCTGGTTTGTGCAGCAGAACGGCCGCGGAGGTAATCTTTACAAACGGATAAGGCAGGCTGGTAAAAATCCGTTATTTTTGAGGAATACCGGCTTTATAAAACGATTCCCAAGGGTTATATTTCAAACAAATAACAAATGAAACGACTATCCCCTGTTTTTCTTTCTGTAGTAGTACTCACCCTGTTTTCCTGTGCCAAAGAATACAGCCTGGAAAGCAGCTCTGACCCAACCGGCAACGGGATAATCATCGGAACGGATTGCCGAATCAGCAAGATCGCTTACCACGATACCACCACAGGCCTGGCCCTGGGTTCGCTCATCGCCAATATCAATACCAGCGACAACGTAACCAATATTACCAAGTTCGACAGTCTTGCCTTTACCATCGATTTTGTTTCAACTCCCTTTTATGCCAGTGACACGGTGTTCATCAATGCCGACGAGTACTTCCTGGTGGATCTGGCAAGCCGCCGTATCAAACAGCTGCATGCCCTGCTGGATCCCACCGATCCTTTCTCGCTGCAGTACGAAGTGTTTTACTTCTATGACACCAATGGTTTCCTGAACCAGAAATTTTTTGCTTTCACCAGCAACCCGGGCATTCCATTTTACCTCGTGAACTATACCTATTCCAGCGGAAAGATGATCAGCATGACAGGCACCGACCTGTTCACCGGCGACCTGGTAATAGATGCGCAGGTGGATTATTATAGCAATGTGATCCCCAAACGCTTCCTCTATATTTTCCCGGATGAAGAAGGGTATCCTTACTTCAGCCAGTTCTATAATTTCGGAACCAAACCCACCAACGGACCCAAAAGCATTAAAGTGCGCAACTACGATCCCGGTAATGTACTGCGTGATTCCATCGTTTCTGTTTTCGGCAGTTATGTGATGAGCCGCGATAACTATGTACTCAGCGTGATCATGACCGGCGATGACCAACCCAGCATTCCAGCACCGGCTGGCAAGCTCAGTTTCTCTTACAAGTGTAAATAAGATATACCCTCATAAAATGATTAGCCCCCTGAAGAATCAGGGGGCTTTCTTTGTAATCAAACTCAAAAGGGACAAAACACTTAATTTATTTTCACCATTCTCTTGTTGATGCTGCTGTTTCGGTATGATACGGACAGGATGTATACACCGGCCGCCACTTGTTTGCCCAGCTCAATCCGGGCACTGTTCCATCCCCGCTTACCTGCTGCCGGCTGCTGTTTTACCAGGTGGCCAAACATATCGAGAATGCGGATGGTTACCTGCCCATCGGCCGGCAGAATATAATCCAGGGCCAGGGTGGAACTGAAGGGGTTCGCCAGGGGCCTCACTTCAAAGTCGATCCGTTTATTACTTACGGTGATGATGCTGCTGTAAATGAACAACCCATTGTGGTCGGATACCTTCAACCGGTAAAAACTGGTGCCGGCTGTTTTTTCCGGGTCGTTGAATGTATAACTCGAGGTGCCGCCACCCGGCTGGAACGGAACAACCGCGGTATGCGTGAAATTGGTTCCGTCGTAACTTTTTTCCACATCAAACTGCTTGATGTTATTTCCGGATACGAGGGTCCAGTTCAGTTCTGAATTGTTCTGCACCAGCTGCCCTTTGAATTCCTTCAGGTTTACATTGAGGATGATGCCGCAATTGATGATGTTGAGAAAGGTACTGGTGTTGTTGCTGTATGCACAGTTAGGATTATTCAGGTTTGCCGGTGTGGTTGCCACCACCGTACGGTAGCGGTGACCGCTATCAGCTGCCGTGGCAATGAACTGCGGATAAATAGCTGTGTACTCCCATTGCCCCGATACGGGTGTGGGTGAACCAACGCCGCTTACGCCGGTATCGAACCAGCTGACGCCCCCATCCGTACTCTTTTGCCATTTGTAGTGAACATAGTTGGGGAAATAACAACGCACCACCGCCGAAAGATCAACCAGTGCACCATAACAGGCTTTGAACTCGGGCGTGTATTTCATAATCAGGTCGGGCACACAGGTGGAAAGATTTACATCATCCACTGCCCAGTCATTACCACCACCACCCGGAGAATTATTCCGGATGGAAAGTGTAAAGGATGTTTGAGCAGGGCCCGTTAAATATGTGAATCCCTTTTTGCTCCACAAACCGGTATACGGAAGGTCACCGGTACTATAGTAGTCAATTCCATTAAGCTGAAAAGTAAGATTTGGTTTTACACCCGGCGGGTACGGTCCGTTAAACGCCGCATTCAGGGCGCCACGTCCATTACTGTCGCACGAACATTTGGGACAGATATTCCTGAACCAGGCGCTGAAATCATAATAGGTCGAAGGACAGAGTCCGCCAACCGATTGCTGAATAGCCGGACTGGTGGCATAGCTGGCATTGATCACCGCCATATAACCACCGGTGGTTCCCGGTGTGGTAGCCGGGTTCCCGGCTGTGGCACTGACAGCACCGGTATGATCGCCGATGATATCCCATACACTGAATACCCGGGAAGCATGTGGGTACGCCACGCCATTATTGGTGGCGCCGGTGGCGCTGCTGTTATTGGCAATGCCGTAATAACCATCGTTGGGCTGGTTGGCCGAAAAGTTGATGAAGGTATATCCCGGCACAATGGCCGAAGCTGTGCGGTTCTGTGTATTGCCGCTTCCGAATGTTCCGTTGTTTTCAATCACGGCATTGCCGCCCACGTAATTGGGACAAACCCCCAGGTTTTGGAATACCATGGTATTACTTTGCGGAAAGCCGGCCGTTATGTTGGCAGCAGCCTGAATATAACGGAATGCGCCGCCCGGCATATTGATCAATGTATTGTAAGGAACGGCATTGTTTATCTTAACCCGGAAAGAGGCCACCATGATGCAAACGCCGCCGTAAAACGAAGGCTTGTCGTTGTAATTGATGGTGCCGCCGCCCGTGGTGGCATTGCCGGTGTTGGTGGCAGCGCCCGATGCAAGCCCCAGGTTAATGCGCAGCGTGTTGTTTGTAAAGTTGAACATAGCTGCATCGTCATTGGCGGTATCACTGTACGAACGGAATACCAGTCCTTCATTGGTGAGTATCTTCAGGGTATTGCGTATGTACGTGAAATTGGCATTGATGGTATCGTTGTACCTCACCCGGGTGATGGAAAATGCCGCAAAATTGCCTACGGCGATGGCAGCCCGTATCTCCAGGGTATCGCCGGGTTCAAAAGTGCCTCCATTAATGTTCTTTGAAACATTGATGTAACTCTTGCCCGTTTGTACCTGTGCCGTTGCGTGCTGCCGGTTAACCAGGTTTGTCAGCAGGATGATGTGCAGTAAAATGAGTCGGGGTAAATGTTTCTTCATAGGATCTCTGTTTAGTTTGTGAACAGCGGATATGGATGATCAGTTCTTGCATAGAAATTTTTTTTTGTACAATCCGGGGATCATACACAGCTAGCGGGTGTTAGTGCGGGTGGGATCAGCGGCAACCCTTTCCTTAAGGGTGGCTTAGCTGACGTTTACAGAAGTCTGCTTATGTTCTCAACGGAAGCGGAGGATTTATTATTTTGAAAACGGGTGGGTTTGCAGCACATTGTGTATAAATACAGGCAAAGCGCTTCAGTGTATAGCATAAATACGAAAACACCCCGGTGCTTCCGGCCACTGGTATCGTAAAAGATGCGGTTTGTTGCCGTGGTTTATACGTGCCGGTAAAGCAGGGATATTTCTGTATATATGATCCCGTCATAAGGTGATGATGATAAAAATATTTTTCGGGCGATTTCCGTTGTGATAATGAAGGGATTGCTTTTTTTCCGCTGTTCCTGCTGCGATCCGGTCTGTTTTTTGTGCCTTCCAGGTTGTTTACCACTAAATCCTGACCCATGAAAAATACATGTACAAAACAAAGCCTCATAGCCTGTGCTTTTTTCCTCACTTTGTTCTTCCAGGAAACAGCGGCACAAACATCCTTCACCAAACGAACCGTTGCTTCCGGCTTTAACTCGGCATGGGAAGTGTTGTATGGACCCAACGATTCATTATGGGTTACTGAAAACAAGGCCTATACCATTTCACGGGTAAGCATTGCCACCGGGCAGAAAACTGTGCTGATCGATCTGCGGGCCACCGATCCCTCCATCAACTTTACTTCTTCCTCCGGTACTCAACCGCAGGGCGGTTTGATGGGCCTGGCCATACATCCCGATCTTTATTCACCCGATCCGGCGGTACGGGCAGCCAAACCCTGGGTATATGCAGCCTATGTATACAACCGCGGTAGTTGCCCGGGTACCAATACCAGCTGCATTTTCACCACCAAGATTGTCCGTTTTGAATACGATGGCAATGCACTCATAAACCCCGTAACCATCATCAGCACCATACCCGGAAGCAGTGACCATAATTCAGGCCGCCTGGTGATCGGTCCTGTTATTGAACCAGGCGAGGATTCGGCCCATACACAATACCG
This sequence comes from Chitinophagaceae bacterium, assembly GCA_003455235.1. Classification (GTDB taxonomy): domain Bacteria; phylum Bacteroidota; class Bacteroidia; order Chitinophagales; family Chitinophagaceae; genus Ferruginibacter. The sequence continues at coordinate 774 of DMRT01000105.1, read as the reverse complement.
CCTCTATTATACAGTGGGCGATATGGGTGCCGGTCAATTCCTGAATACCACCCGTGCCGAAAATGCGCAGAACGTAAATGTGATGGAAGGGAAAGTGCTGCGGTTAAATACCGATGTGGATGGAGATGGCGGGCAGAACAACTGGGTACCCAATGATAATCCGTTCTTCAATGGTGCACCCATCACCCCGCAGGATTATGTATTTTCTTTAGGCCACCGCAATGCACAAGGATTGGTTTGGGGTAACGTGGGAGGTATAAACCGGTTATACAGCTCCGAACAAATGGACCGGACAGACGATGAGATCAATGTGATTGAGCCGGGAAGAAATTATGGCTGGGACCAGGTATCCGGTTATTGCGACGGCAATGTGGATGGATATAAGATCGGTCAGAATACAAGCGCTGATGAAGAAACATTCTGCAATAACACCGCAGCACATAAAGAACCCATCTTTACCGTGTTTACGGCACCCGCAGCCGATATGGCTGCGCTGATGGCCGAATCAAACAATAATAACTGGCCTACCGTGGCCTGCTCCAGCATTGACTTTTACGGGCATAACGTAATTCCCGGGTGGCCGGGTTCGATATTGCTTACGCCATTGAAACGAAATATGGTTTATCGTGTTAAGCTGAATGCAACCGGTGATGGAGTGGTGGGAGATACCAGCAGTTGTTTCCGAAACGATGGCAACCGCATCCGGCGCATTACGGTGGCACCCGACGGATTTCGGTTTTATATTGCACGGGATATCGGTGCCAGTTCAAACGG
>DMRT01000236.1 GCA_003455235.1 Chitinophagaceae bacterium | reverse complement strand
CAGCGTTTTTTTTATCGGTGTAGCCGGTGTGGGTATGAGTGCCATTGCCCAATACCTGCAGGGCATTGGAAAAAAGGTGAGTGGCAGCGACCGCTATTTCAAAGAAGGCGAGTTCAACGAAACAAAAGAGAAACTGGAAGCAGAAGGAATCCGGTGTTTTTTGCAGAACGGAGAAGGTATAACCGGTGAAACAGACCTTGTTGTTGTTTCCACCGCCATTGAAGACACCGTGTTTGAAGTGCAGAAAGCAAAGCAGCTGAACATCCCCATCATCCGCCGCTCAGAATTACTGGCACTGATAGCCCAAAGCAAAAAAACAATTGCCGTGGGCGGCACTTCCGGCAAAAGCACCACCAGTGCCATGCTGTTTGATATACTCGACCGGGCCGGTCTGCAACCCAGCATCATCAGCGGCGCCGGCCTCGTAAGCATCATCAAACAGGGAAAGATCGGCAATGCCCACGTCGGCGCCGGAGAGTGGCTGGTGATAGAAGCCGATGAAAGCGATGGTTCCATTGTGCAGTACCGGCCGGAGATCGGCCTGCTGCTGAACATCGACAAAGACCACCAGGAGATCGATGAGTTGATGAATATCTTTACCATCTTTAAAAACAACAGTAAAAAGTTTATCGTCAACCAATCCAATGCATTGGCGAAGAAACTTTCTCAAAATAATAAGAACGATTTTTCATCCGACGAAAACTCAGCAGCCGGGTATATCGCCAGGAATTTCAAGCAGGAGGGATTTAATATTCAATATTCAATCTTAAATATTCAATTCTCAATAAATACCATCGGTCGTCACAACATGGAGAATGCCCTTGCCGCCGTGGCGGTAGCCAACCAGGTTGGCGTTGACCTGCAAACCTGCGCCGAGGTATTACAGCACTACGAAGGCATTTACCGCCGCAACCAGGTACTGGGCAATAAGAATGGTATCTGGGTGATCGACGATTATGCACACAACCCCGTGAAATGTGCTGCCGCCATCAAAGCCTGCCAGCCGGTGGCGGAAAAAGTAGTGGCCTGGTTTCAGCCGCACGGATATGGCCCCACCCGTTTTTTGCGCAACGATTTTGTAAAAGAAATAGCCGAAGCATTGCGCCCGCAGGACGAAATATGGATGAGTGAAATATTTTATGCCGGAGGTACCGCAGTAAAAGACATCTCATCCAATGATCTCATTAAGGATATTAAAGCAACCGGTAAGAACGCCTTCTTCGTGGAAAACAGGGACGGGTTTGTTGAATCCGTACGCACGCATTTATCCGGCAATTCTGTATTACTTTTAATGGGGGCGAGGGACCCCTCTTTGGAAACCTTTTCAAAAAAAGTGTACGAACAATTATAAAATCAACAGGCCATATGATAAGAAAAACCGGCTTACTCGTTCTGTTAAGTTTTAATATTCTTTTGTTGAATGCACAGTCGGTATACAAGGCCGACCTGGTGAATACCCTGATGGGCACTTATTCAAAGCCCGACCTCTCCAATGGAAATACCTATCCTGCCATCGGAACCCCCTGGGGCATGAATTACTGGACGCCGCAGACAAATAAGAACGGCGACGGCTGGCAATATATGTACAGCGCCGAAAAGATCATTGGCTTTAAACAAACCCACCAGCCTTCGCCCTGGATGAATGATTATGGCCAGTTTTCTATTATGCCATGCACCGGCGGACTGAAATGGAAAGAAACAGACAGGGCTTCCTGGTTCTCGCACAAGGCGGAAGAAGCCAGGCCCTATTATTATAAAGTATACCTCGCCGATGCCGACCTCACCACCGAGCTCACCGCTACGGAACGGGCGGCTCATTTCCAGTTTACGTTTCCAAAATCCGACAGCTCGTCTTTTGTGATCGATGCGTTCGACAAAGGTTCTTATATAAAGATCATTCCAGCGCAACGGAAGATCATTGGCTACAGCACCCGCTACCGCCGGGGCAAACTGATCAATTTCAAAAATTATTTCGTCATTTATTTTGATAAGGCATTCGACTTTACCAAAACCATCAGTGAAACCAATTCGGCCATCGATTCACTGGAAATAACCAACAGTCATGCAATGGCTGTGGTTGGGTTCCGGACAAAAAAAGGAGAACTGGTACACGCAAGAGTGGCCTCCTCCTTCATCAGTTTTGAACAGGCCGAACTGAACCTGAAAGAACTGGGTACTCAAATAAAAAGTTTTGAGTCTTTGAAATCGGATATTAAGAATAGATGGGAAAAAGTGCTGAACGCTGTGCAGGTGGAGGGCGGAACAGATGAGCAGCTTCGTACTTTTTATTCCTGCCTGTACCGCACCGTAATGTTTCCGAATAAACTGTACGAAATGAATGCGGCCGGTAAGCCCGTTCATTACAGTCCCTACAACGGGCAGGTATTACCGGGTTATATGTTTGGCGGCACCGGTTTATGGGATACCTTCCGGGCCCTGTACCCCTTGCTGAACGTGTTGTTCCCTTCCATCAACAAAGAAATGCAGGAAGGCCTCATCAATGATTATAAAGAAGGCGGCTGGCTGCCCGAATGGAGCAGCCCGGGTTATGCCGATATCATGATCGGTAATAATTCGGCATCGGTGGTGAGTGAAGCATATATAAAAGGATTGCGGGGATACGATATTGAAACCCTGTACCAGGCATTGCTGCATGGGGCCGGCAACGAAGGACCGGTGAGTGCCGTGGGCCGCAAAGGCGTGGAGTATTACAACCGGCTGGGCTACGTTCCCTACGATGTTAAGATCAATGAAAATGCGGCAAGAACGCTGGAATATGCGTACGACGATTTCAGTATTTATCAGCTCGCCAAAGCATTGAACAAACCCAAAGAAGAGATTGCATTGTTTGCAAAGCGTTGCCAGAACTACCGCAATCTTTTTGATCCAGAAACAAAATTGATGCGGGGGAAGAATGAGGATGGAAAATTTCAATCCCCGTTCAATCCTGTTAAGTGGGGCGATGCATTTACCGAAGGCAACAGCTGGCATTACAGCTGGAGTGTGTTCCATGATGTGCAGGGTTTGATTGGCCTGATGGGTGGAAAGGATGTGTTTTGTAAAATGCTGGATTCGGTTTTCTCCATGGCGCCCACCTTCGACGACAGTTATTACGGAGGCACCATTCACGAGATCCGGGAAATGCAGATCGCCGGTATGGGGCAATATGCACACGGCAACCAACCCATCCAGCACATGATCTACTTATATAATTATGCGGGCCAGCCCTGGAAAACACAATACTGGGCAAGGGAAGTGATGAACCGGATGTACAAAGCCACGCCGGATGGATATTGCGGCGATGAAGATAATGGGCAAACCAGTGCCTGGTATATCTTTTCGGCCATGGGTTTTTATCCCGTATGCCCGGCAACAGACCAATACGTGATGGGAGCGCCGCTTTTTAAAAAAGTAACCTTGAATCTCGAAAATGGTAAAAAGTTTATCGTATCTGCCCCGCAAAACAGCGGGCAAAATAAATATGTAAAAGCCGTTTCCAAAGACGGAGCGGCCTATACAAAGAACTGGCTGAATCATTTCGACATACAGAAAGGCGGGAAGCTTGATATACAAATGACCGACAGTCCGGGCAAATGGGGCGCTGCTGCGGCCGACGTGCCTTATTCTTTTTCAACTGATAAAAAGTAAAATGAAGATAATTGCAAGCATGTTATTGTTCTTTTTACCGGCTGGTATGCTGGCGCAAAGAAACGTGGCGCTTACGGAAAAAGAAATAAAAGACCTCGTTGGCAACTGGTCGGGTACCATGGTGTACACGGGCAGCAGCAATGAAAAAGTACAGGTGACTTACCAGACAAAACTGGAAGTGCTGGATGCAAAAGATTCATTGATCTTTAACTTCACACATACGGGCCCGGATGGAAAACAATTGATTGAAAAGAACAGCTTCCGCATTTATGAAGAGGGCAACCGGCTGAGTTTCGACAGCGCCCAGTTTGATATTGTGGATACCAGGCGCAGGGGTATACGGGTTACCCTTATTGCCGAGAGGGAAGGAGTGGATAATTTTCGCTCGGCCGATTTCCAGGAGATGATTAATCTGGGGCCTGGAATTTTGAATTATACAAAGGGAATACGCTACATGGATATGTCGGATGCGTATTTCATCCGGAAAAGAGTAACACTCACAAAAAATAAATAACTGCAACCGGGTTCGGTACCCCGCCCGCCCATTAAAAAAATGACAACACTGATTACCCATATCCGGCAACTGGTAAATGTCCGTGAGCAGCAGGAACTGCTTCGCGGCCGTGCATTGGCACACCTGCTTGTGATTGATGATGCGTTTATACTGGTAGAAGACGGTATCATCGCCGAGTACGGACCCATGTACGAACTGGCGGTAAAAGTTCCACAGTTGCCGAAGGTTGTACTTGAAGCAGGCGGACAATTTATATTACCGGCCTGGTGCGATAGTCATACGCATCTTGTTTTTGCCAGTACCCGGGAAGAAGAATTCATTGATAAGATCCGGGGGATGAGTTATGCAGAAATAGCTGCAAAAGGCGGTGGCATCCTCAATTCAGCCAATAAGCTGAATGCCGCAAGCGAAGATGAACTGTTCAACAGCGCCTGGGCAAGGTTAGAGGAGATCAGCAAACTGGGAACAGGCGCCGTGGAAATAAAAAGCGGCTATGGATTAACTGTGGAAGGTGAACTGAAAATGCTGCGGGTAA
>DMRT01000255.1 GCA_003455235.1 Chitinophagaceae bacterium | reverse complement strand
GTTCCGCTCAAAGCCATAGAGGCATTTAAAAAACAAATGGATTCCATCGGCGCCGTGTATAGTTTTAAGAATTACCCCAATGCCCTTCATGCGTTCAGCAACCCGGCGGCTACGGAAATGGGAAAGAAATTCAACCTGCCCATTGCCTATAATGCAGCAGCGGATACTGCTTCGTGGAATGAACTGAAAGTATTTTTAAAAGACCTTTTTAAATAAGCCATGCCGCATTTTGTGATCGACTGTTCGGCCCATGTAATAAGCGTGAAGGACCCGGAAGAAATCCTGCGTGAAGTGCATGATACCGCTGAATCAACAGGACTATTTGCAAAAGGCGACATTAAAGTACGGATCAACCCGTTTACTTTGTACCGTGTTGCCAATACAAAAGATGATTTCATTCATGTATTCGGTCATATCATGGGAGGAAGAACAACAGAACAGAAGGCGGAACTATCCCGCAGGATCGTCAGTAAACTGAAAGACATGTTTCCTGCTGTACCGGTGATATCGATGAACGTATCTGATTTTGATAAAGCAACCTATTGCAACCGGAAGATGATCTGATCACAGTTTGCATTTCACCCCATATTCAAAATTCAGCAGATCTTCCTGCTCCTTAGTTGTGATATGCACCCGGCCGGCACTTTCAGTTACCGCCTGCTGCATGACCTGCTGCCTTATTCGTTTATCCGGCAGGATGAAGAGAGTGCTTATGTTTCCCTTGCCCCCCTGGTTCATGTTGAACATCTTTGAAGGCAGACTGCATGTAAAATCAAAAGCGCTGAAGTCTACCGACTTCACGGACCTGTTCGCTTCTGTTTTGAACAGTATCTTTTTATTGCTGATATCGTACACAATGCTCCATTTGGTAAAACTTCCCTGTGATACCTCATCGAGAATGGAAAAAGCATAATCGGTAAGGGGCAAACTCACTTTATTCTCCTGGTACCGTTTCACCATCCGGCATGCCTTTGTAAAACGTTCCAGCGAATTATCCGGCAGTGAGATGTTTTCCCGGTCAACCAGCGGCATGGCCGTCTTAACCGAAGAAGCGTATGTGTTGTTGGTGAGCACAGGGAAAGGAAGTTCCTTACCCTGGTGAACGGTCAGCCGCCCATTAAGAAATTCGATCGTTGCCACATTACCCGCAGCATCAGCAATAAGATAATGAAGGGGTGTTCCTTTTTCACTGATACGCACCGATCCATCGGACGCAATCACTTCGGCAACTGTGGCTGCGTTATCAAGCTGGTATTGTATCCATTGAAGTACTCCCAATGCTGCCCGGGCATCGTTGCCCGGGTAAACCGTTCCATCCAGCCACATCAGTTCCACTACCAGGCCCTTCTCATTCATACCGCCCGTTGGAAATTCCTTGCCGTATTGATTAAATGTGATGCTTCCGTATTTCGATATCCAGCTGGCAGTATTTCCATTACCGGTTTGCATGGATGTTTTGAAGAGGCCCCGCTGGTTGGTGTTTACAATACCGGCGCCGGTAATCCAGTCGTAGTTTCTTCCGAATACAATCTGCCCGTCTTTCTGTATACAGAAAGTGGTACAGGCGAAGATGGAGTGGCTGCAGATGCAGCAAAGGAAGAAGAATATCTTTTTCATGGCAGAAAACTTTCTTGAAGCTACCCAATATCCCGGCAATGAGGTATAAGAAAATGATGAATGGATTACTTAATTCAAATAATATTTTGTTTCTTAGATATACCGTTACCACTGGTGCATGAAAATCGAAGTGACTTCACATCCCCAGCCCGGCTACCTGCTGGTTGAATCCAGGGGAGAATTGCATACCCGGGAAGACCTGATTAGACAAAGCCAGCTCATTCACATCGAGATTGTTAAGCACAAAGCAAGAAAGGTGCTGGTACATGAACCAGAAACCCGGTTTCCCTTGGATCTGTTTCCTTATTATGAACTGGTAAAGTTTTATTTAGACAATTTCCCGGGTGATATCCGCATGAACCGGATTGCCATTGTTATTGCCGAAGAATACGAGAAAATGGCGAAGTTTTGGGAAACAGTTTGCACCAACCGGGGGTTGCAGTATTTCGCTTTTACATCTTTTGAGCGGGCGCACAACTGGCTGATCCAGGAACCGTTTGTTTACCCGGAACAGTAAATGCCTGGTGTCGTTTTATTTTGGGGTTGCTATAATGGCCTTCGCATAGTTCCTTACTTCGTTTGCCTGCATAAGGAATTTTTTATTCAGGCCGTTTTGCCGGTAAGCCGTAATAAATTCTTTGGATAATATTTCATTCACCTGCGTGGCACTCAGGATGCCTGTTTTAAAGAATTCAGTACGGGAAACCCTTGCTCCGGGAGCACAAAACTGGTTCCGGGTATTGCGGGAGTCATTCATAGCTGTAAAAAAAGAAAAACCGTTTTGTTTTTCCAATGGTACATCGCTCCAGTTCACCAGCCAGAAATCATCTGCTGCCTCTTTTACAAACTGAACCAATGCGGTTATTTTATGAGGTTCTTTTTTGAACCGGTCAGCATGCACCACCACAATATTCCGGTTAAATACACAATTGGTATTTTGAATATAGGGTGAATATGCGTCGGTTCTGGGCTTGGGAAGCATAACCAGGATATTGTCTGTAATATCCACCGGCCGTGAAAAATCAGAACTTACTATTAAGCGGTCGCCTGAATAGATAATATTCTTACTGATCTGTTGCGTAACAGGGCCCTTGTATATCTGGTCGGCGAGGTCTACCTGGATACCGGCAAAGAGTACAGAATTCGACAAAGTTGAATTCAGGCTATACATGCCCACTCCTTTCAATGCATCAGAATAACCACCCGTTGGATCTGAGATGAAGCAAGAGTCAATAGTCACATTTTCAGAAGACAGTGTGGTAACCACCTGGAATCCGCTGTTACCCCGCAGGTTGCAATTCCGGATTAATACATTTTTCAGCAGCCCCGGTCCAAACTCGTTCTCCACATCGATTCCGGCGCCGGGTGCATGCCAGCCATAAGCCCCCGTCTTACCGGTGGAATCAAAGGAAGAATTCAGCACCTTGATATCACTTCCCTTTACAATACTAAGACCCTGCCGGGCATTGCAGTAAGAGCGGCAGTTGCTGATGGTTATACCCGACCCGTTGCTCTTAATAATAAACCCATCGGCAGCAAAATGGTGTGCCGTAATATTCTGCAGTACAATGTTGCTGCTGATTTCCGCAGGTTCTTCATCGGCAATGAATACGCCATATGAAATGCCCTCCACCACTCCCTCCTGTTTGCGCATCCTGTCTACTTCACCATACAGGGAAATGTCTTTTAACAAAACATTCTTACATCCCACCAGTTTAAACGGGCACACGGTATGGGTATAGGCATACTCGTAAGGCAGTCCTTTGATGCGTGTATCTTTATTCCGGGAAAAACTTCCATTTACCCGGATAGTACTGTTGTTGCCGATGATGGTAAGGTTGTTGCAGTTTTTGAAAATAATATCATCAATACCATTTTTTTTGTCTCCGCCAATGATCTTATACCCGGCAATATAATAGTTGCCTTTTGGAATATTCAGTACCCCGCCGCCTGCACGGGAAATCACTTCAGCTGCTTTTACAAATGCAGGATAATTGTCGGTTTTATTGTCGGGCCTGGCTTTGAAATCCTTCACCAGGTCATATACGCCGGTTTTCTGGGAAAATACAGGTTGCTGCCGGCAGCTGATAATGAGTAGAAAGAGGATACAAACGGGTATAAAAGCCGGTTTACGTTTCATTACGGTAATGTGTTTACTGAAGCAGGCAATTATTATGCTAAACTTTTCTTCAGCACCATCATCTGCCCCATGTGATAGGCATCGTGCTGGAGGCATCCCATGATGAGTTCGTAGTAGGTTTGTCCCTGCCGGGGAGAATCTTTATAGAGGTGCTCTTCGTTAAAATGATGAATGGCATTGCGCAGTAAATGATAGGCCGCTTCAAAATCATGGAGTGCCTGCCGCCAGTTTGCCTCATTCAGTTCTGCTGGTAAGGAGAAATCCTTGAATGGGGGTGGGTTATCGCTGCCAGTCAGCCGGTTCACCACGGTGGTGCGCCAGTAAATAAGGTGCGACACCAGCATCCAGATGCTGTTTCCCTCCTGCCCGATCACTTTACCCGCCTTGATTGCATCCACTCCATGCAGCACTTCCTTGAAATTGAGCCCGATCCAGCAATCGCCGTGCTGCAGATCGGCAAATAGTTTTAGTATGCGGTTAATTTCATTCGCCATATTTTTGCGAGAAGAGTTTACCGTTATGGTTAATTGTTAATAGCAGTGCAACTTAACAAATTTTCGATTCTGAAAGAAATCGGGAACCGGGCCCTCGAACAGGCCTTATGAACCATTAACCATGAACCACGAATTATTAACCGCTAACGATTGACCATGAACATAGAATTCAACAGGAACGAAGACAGCATGAAACTGGCCTGGAGCCAGGTAAAGCAACGCCTTGAAAAGATCTATGAAGGCGGTGGAAAGAAAGCCGCAGCCAAACAGAAAGAACGGAATAAACTGACCGCACGGGAGCGGATTGCCTGGCTCTGTGATGAAGGTGCTCCGTTTGTGGAGATAGGCGCTTTTGCCGGCTATGGCATGTATCCTGATGAAGGCGGGTGCCCGGCCGGCGGAACAGTAAGTGGCATCGGGTATGTAAGCGGACGCCAATGTGTAATCGTTGCTAATGACCAGACAGTAAAAGCCGGGGCCTGGTTCCCTATTACCGGTAAAAAGAACCTGCGTATGCAGGAGATTGCCATGGAAAACAACCTGCCCATCATTTACCTCGTGGACAGTGCCGGCGTATTCCTCCCCATGCAGGATGAAATATTTCCCG